>JAYUJO010000097.1:0-6250 GCA_043765215.1 Rickettsiales bacterium
TTTTATTGCCAATAATGCTATTTTTACTTTTTCTTCAGCGCTATATTGCTTTGCTTTTTTACCCATATAATTTCCTCTTTTCTTTGAGTTTAATTATATTTCACTTTTTCATTTTTATTGTCCAGTTTTTGGGTACCATTATAGACTGTCACATACGGTTCTGTGAGAGCCTGAGGTACAAGCTTTGGGCTACTCGACCAACAAAACAATTAAAACTTGACTAGATAACACGGGGCTTGCCCCTTGGAGGTTCACTGATTTTTCCATTTTTTAGGATAAATACTCTATCGGCTTCAGAAATTTCAGCATTTTCGTGAGTGATAGTAACAACTGTTGCAGTTAAAAAGTGTTTTTTCAAATTTTTTCTGATAATTTGAGCAGTGTCAAAATCTAAAAAAGAAGTTGGTTCATCCAAAACACATATTTTAGGATTTCTTAACATAAGCCTTGCAAGTAAAATTCGCTGTTTTTCTCCCCCAGAAAGTTTCACTCCCCTCTCACCAATAATGGTATTATATCCCAAGGGTAAAGAATTAATAAATGAAGACAGGTCTGCTGCTTCTATTATTTTCTCTAAAGAAATTACATCTCTTCCTTTTTCTGCAAATCTAATATTTTTCTCAATTGTATCATTAAATAATGAAATACTCTGCGGTAATAAACTGACTATGCTATGAAGAGATTCAAGATCAATATCTCTGATATCTATACCGTCAATCAGTATTCGTCCCTTTTCTACGTCGTAAAAACGCATGAGCAGTTTTGCTAAAGTTGTTTTACCTTCACCAGTTTTTCCCGTGATTGCTATATGTTCTCCAGGATTAATAACAAAAGAGACATCATCAAGAATCTTTTTGCCCTGGTATGAAAAAGTTACATGTTCAAATTCAATATAAAATGATTCTCCTATAAGTTTTTTAGGATTTTTGATAGCATTTATTTCCGGAGTTATAGATAAAAATGAGAACGCTTTTTTTATATCTAGGAACCCTTTTTCAATATCTTTAAATAGATAACCAAGGATAGAAATAGGAGTAATAAATTGAAGAAGGTAACCGTTATATAAGATAAAGTCTCCTAGTGTAAGTTCTTTTTGTACAACAGCTTGACCAATATGATAGGTTAAAACAGTTAATCCAAAGCCTAATATTACAACTTGTCCCAATCGGATTAGCCCTAATTTTATCAAAGACTCAGTTTCGCTCTGTTCACGTTGAATCAGGGCTTTTTTAAGTACTGATATAACTTCTGAAAATTTCCAAAAAATTTTAATACTTTCATAGTTTAAGAGGTTATCTATAATGGTATTTTCTGTTTTTTCATCTACTGTATTTGCATATTCTTGAGCTTTTAAAGCTATGTTTGTTAATAATAAAGAATAAAATCCAAATAAAATTACAGTAAAAAACAAAATCATATTATATTTTAATTTATAATTAATGGTGAGAATTAAAGTGACAGAAATTAATTCAATGATAACTGGTAAAATTTGAAAAAAAATGCTCCATATTAATATTGATACAGCAGATTGAGCACGCCTAATTGAAGTGACAAGTACACCAATTTTTTGATCAGAATGATATTTAGGTCCCAAAGAATATAAATGCGATAAAACCGATGAACTCATTATAAATGATGTTTTTTGCTCAACTCTGTACATAAGCAATTCTCTAAGATGTAATGACATTTGACTTATAAGCCAAATAAAACCATAACTGATTAGAATATAAGTAATTGCGCTACTATTATCTAAAGATAACTCATCAATTATTTTTTTAAACATAATGGGGATACTAACATTACCTGCAATACCTAATCCCATAATCAAAAATGCTCCCAGTATATGATATACATTTTTTCTATCACTGCATACATCCTTAAGCATGTTTTTTAGTGCTCTTACAAGTTCACCAGAAATTTGCATAATAGTTACTTTTGCCAATGCTCAAGAAATAATTCACAAGCAACCAAATGAATGATTGCCCATTGATTATCTGCGTACCCATTTGTTAACTGCTTTATATTTTGATATAACAATTCTCTATCAATCAACTTTTCTTTAGCGAAATAACCATCCATTAATAATGAAGTAACATACTTAATATATTTCTTCATACCTAGTAAAGCAGTTCCTGTTGATTCTCCTTTATCTTTTCTCCATACATCTTGTGTAGAAAATGCCTTAGATATACTATTTCTAAAAGGAAACCTATCATAGCCATTTTGGTAAAGTTCATAGGCTGGGAAGCTTAAAGCTAATTCTATCATCGGCTGAGTTAAGATAGGATAATAACATTTAATTAACTGATTACGAATATCTGAAGTAATTACAGATAGAGCAATGTAGATATTATCTATTTGATAGAATTTACCTGGTAAAATACGATCATGCTTTTGATAATAAAACGGATGAAAAGAAAAGTTTTTTTGAAGATTAACTAAATCTTCTGTGTGCCAGGATGCCCTAAATTGAGTCAACTCTAATATATTTTGATATCCATTTCTTAATATATAACTAAATAAATTTTTCTTTGTAATTGAAAGTAGTTCAAAAATATTTTTTCTAAATATTGTTGCTATTTCTCCAGTTTTTTGCCGGAGCAGATTAAATTTTTTATCAATTATCAAATCAGATAATGACTCAATAGCAGGAGGACACATGAAAAGATGGTCTCCCCCTTCACCATTGAATAGATGGTGATATCCCATTTTTTTTACCATCTCTGCAATATCTGAGTCTACCATATAACGAATAAGCGCAGGATCAGGTTTATCAATAAATTCTTGTGCAAATTGCACAGGAGTAAAAGGTAGCTTATTTTTTTTATAGTCATACCCTAAAAACGGTACATCTAGGTTGTTACAAACTCTTTTAGCAAATTCTGACTCATTGGAAGAAGCAACCGATGAGTGATAGCAATTTAAAGCTTTTAATGCCCCTTTATCTGGAAGATTTTGTTTCATAGTGTATAAAAGAGCAGTAGAGTCTAAACCTCCAGAGTAATCTAAGATTGTACTTTTTACATCTTTACATTGTTTTTTTATAACATAATCTAAGGTTTCAGCTAGCTGGGTATCACCGCATTTTTTACGAGTTACGTTAGTATAGTCAGTAGGATTCCACACCATTTTTGTTGGATAATCCCCTAAAGCGGAAAGAGAGCATCCTACTTGCAATTCAGAGATTTCTAAAAAAGCAGTTTCAGTGGATAAAGATTGACCGTACAGTAAAAAACGGCTTAAGTAGTTAAGATTAAGACTCCCTTTTTTTATGTTACCAAAATAACTAATGTGACTTCCAAAAATCAAATCTCCTTCTATTACCTTATAATAAACTGATTGAACACTGCATAACCCGCGAAAAATTTCTTTAAGAAAATTATTGCATACTAAAAAAGCTATATAATCTCCCCAAAAATTTTTATTGACATCTTCAATTGAATAACACTCAACCTCTTTGGAATAACGCCGATGTGCATTTCCAACTAAGATAATCCCATTTTGTCCATTCTTCCGAAAATCTCTTATCTCACTAGAAAAAAAATAAATTGTTGCATTATTAAAATATACAACATTTTTAGAACTAAAGTTCTTTTGTACAAAAAATTCATCTTCCTGTGTTATTCCATTATCACATACTCGTCCAAAAAACATAATCCACTAACCTATATTTACTTTTTAAATCAAATCTATAGCTGAGGTGCTTTGACTATAATTGCCATCTTTTTAGGCAAATTTTGGTTATCTTCCAAAACTCCATGCCATGTCTCAACCCAAGCATGACTTATAAATGGATAGTTTTGTGCTCCAATTACAAACCGGCACTGCCACTTTCTTTTTAATGCAAGAGAAACAAATGTAGCTGACCACAGTAAACACCTGACAGATTTTGAAAAATAAAACGAAGCTTTATTTAAAGCTAATGCTAAATTATGTAATTCATCATTAGATGGTTTTCTGTATTCTGAATAGTATAAATCATGTGCGTATAAGTTAGACAGAACACCACTCAACCCTTTTTTTTCTAGTAGTCGATGCATCTTAAACAATGTTATATACGCATCGAAAAAATACCTATGCTTACATTTTTTTACAACTGGATTATACTGTAATTTCCAATCTATGTTTGCAATACCTTCCTTAGGTGTATCATCAAGTATTTTATCAATTCTTCTTTCTTGATGATTTGAAAACTTATGTGTTAGCAAACCAGAAACCTTAAATTCTTTATACAACTCTTGATAAATTGTTTTAGCTCTTGGATTATCCCTATCTAAAAAAGCTTTTTTATAATCTTTATTTAGTATTAGATAACTGTCATTAACAATATTTAGCACTATCAAATCATCATTATAATGATTAAAATATATACAATCTGAGGTATAAAAATGTTTCATAATAGATAATCAAGCCCTTCATTGAAGGGCTTTTAACTTTAGGTTGTTATTAGGAAGCGCCTTGACGTGGTCCACGATTTTCTGTTCCATACCCTTTGACACCAAGAATTAGTTTTGATGCATTCTTAATTGTTATCATAAAGCCCTCTTTTTTCTTGATTATTGAACATCATTTTTCACAAAAGAAAATGACGAATGTATAATATATTCTAAAAAATATCACATGTAAAGCATTAAAGAGCCCATGATGTTGATTAGTTATTATACAATTATTTTTAATATTTAATTAGAACTTTCTTACCTTATAGTTTAATATAATAATATTAATTTTTTGTATTTTTTATAAACTAAAAGTTAAGTAGTAAGTAATCAAGGGTTTTTGAAAATAACGTATATTGGCTTTGTTGCTTAAATAATAAAGGATGATAATTAGAAAACAAAAAATCTATTCTTTAAGACAATAAAATTGATATAGCAGCAAGTATGAGAAAGCCAAGGAAAGGCTCTAAGAAAAAATATAAAGTAACTAATTGGCGAGAATTATAATGGTACCCAAAAACTGGACTGAAAAAAAGAAAAGACGAGATATAATTTAAAGAGGTGGTCCCAAAGTGTTGGACAGAAATAGCAGTAAAATAAGGATAAATTCTTACTAAAAAATTATGCTGCTACTGATAAAATATGTTGATCTATCAAAATATTATTATAAGCCTCATTTGGAGTTTTACCATCAAAAACTGAATGTGGTCTAATATAATTATAGAAGTTTATCCAATTTTCAATGGCTGACCTTAATTCATTAATATTATCAAATTCTTGCAAATAAATACATTCATATTTTAAAGATCTCCAAACTCTTTCAATAAATATGTTGTCTACCGAAGCTGCCTTACCATCCATGGATATTTTGATATCATTTTCCTTAAGCTTTTCTGTAAATTCAATACTTGTATATTGTGAGCCTTGATCTGTATTAAATATTTCTGGCTTACCATATTTATACATTGCTTCCTCCAAAGCATCTAAACAAAAAGATGTATCCATAGTATTAGACAAACGCCATGAGAGTAATTTTCTTGAGTACCAATCTTTAATAGCTACCAAATACATAAAACCTTTTTTCATCGGAATATACGTAATATCGCTAGACCACACCATATTAGGTTTATTAATTATCAAATTGCGCAGGAGATATGGATAAACTTTATGTGCAGCATTCCTGCAGGTAGTTTTTGGCTTTTGATATATTGCCATCAATCCCATTGCCAACATCAATCTTCGTACGCGGTGACGTGATACTTTATGACCAAAATGAGCTAAATGGTATCTCATTTGACGTGAGCCAAAAAACGGATATTTTAAATATTCCTGATCTATTAGTTTCATTAAAAGTAGATTATAATCTGTTTCAGCCGCAGGATGATAATAATAGCTGGAACGATTAAGATTCAATAATTTACACTGCCCAGTAACGGATAAATTTTGATAATTTACATCTACCATTGCTTTCCTCCCCTTGATACAAACTTTGTGTATGAGCTTTGCAAAAAATCTTTTTCTACTGTTAATTCCCCTATTTTTGCATGTAACTCTTTGATTTGTTGGTCATTTGTTATTTGAATATTTTCTTTTTGATTTGAAAAAATATTGCTAAAACTACATATAGCTTGCTTTTTCCATTTACTAATCATATTAGCATTTATTCCAAATCGTGATGATAGTTCTGATAAACTTCCTTCCTCTCGCAAGGCTGCTAAAGCTACTTTTGACTTAAATTCTGGACTGTGACTTTTTCTTTTTACCGTCATTTTTTCCTCTGTTTTTTATTTTTATTATAACAGAATTTATCCTTA
>JAYUJO010000098.1:0-6242 GCA_043765215.1 Rickettsiales bacterium
CTTAGATTAGCTGTTGTGGACAAATTAGCTGCAATCGCTTTTTCTTTGCCAAATAAATTTGGTATCCCTAAAGCATCTTTACCACTTCTATTTTGTTGAGTTGAATTATTCAAACTGGCATTATCTTTAATTTCAACAACAATTCTAATAATATCGCCAACCTTCCAGGCCCTGCTATCTCTGAAAAACTTTGTTGCACCTGGTTGCCATAGTGAGTTTGTTTTTCTCATATGCGCATGTTGCGATTGAATCATTGCCTCTCTTCTATCTATGTCATCTTCATCTTCTTCAATTGTTGGAATTTCAACATTGTTTAATTCTGGAGATTTCCCCACTCTCTTCAATCGTTCTTGAGCTTCAGAACAAGAGCAAATAAATAATAATGATAATAGACAAATTAGTTTATTCATTATCATTACCAATTTTAATCGTATTATTATTAATAAGTTGGCCAAGAAGAATTGCAGATGTGGTGCTATTTTTAACTTTAATCATATTTCCAACTGCCCCAACTCCCATTGCAATGCCCATTGTTTTTAAATGAATAACACCAGTTGTATATATAATATTAACTGGATCACCTTTTTTTATTACATTTGGGCTAACAACATCACTATTTTTAATCATTTGTCCTGCAGCAATAAAATTTTTAGCTTGCATGTTAATTACTTCTTCTATTTCAGTTAAGTAAATATTATTAGTACTATCTAATGGTATTTTTTTTGTTGTTAAATCACTTTCATGAATAATATCACCAAATTTAATATATTTATTAGTAACTGGCGCCAATATGTATGGAGTGTAATTACCACTTAAATTATCGTTTTTTCCATCTGTATAAGTAACAATTATTTTAAAAGTTAAAAACTTAGGATCAATTTGCTCTAATATCATGCTCTCAATTTTATCCTTAGAGGCTTTTATCTTATCGATCATTGATTTGGAATTATAGGAATGCTCTATAAATAAACGATTATCAGCAATTTTTTCCTGAATCAATTCTTTAACAGTTCTATCAACAAAGTCATTTGAAGCCAAAGTTAATGAGCAATAAATATTAATAGCAAAAAACAAAAGTAAATTAGTTGTTATTTTCATGGAAAATTATTTAAATATTTATAATCTTGTTCAAATCATATTTGAACAAGAAGATTATGTACCTATTTTAATAACATGGCAATACTAAATTTATTTTTCTGTATTAAATTTTATTGGTAGCTTCCATTATTTTATCAACCGTGCTAATAACTCGTAAATTTAACTCATAATGTCTCTGAGCTTCAATTAATTCAGTTAATTCAATAACGGATTTAACATTAGACTCTTCTAAGAAATTTTGTTTAAATTTATTAGTAATATTATCAATGGCAATTGCTTCTCCTGATGCAATGGTTGCAATAAATATATTGCTGCCAATTGCTTCTAAACCACCATCATTAGTAAATGTTACAAGTTCAAATTGTCCAATTTCAATCAATGGTCCTGCAGAGTTATTTGGATCTGGCGCTGATACTAAACCACTATCAGAAATTAATACATCCTCAGTATTAATATTTGCTGGAATAGAAATAGCAGTTGCTAGCGAATGGCCATCTGTTGTAATTAAATTACCTGTAGCAGCATCTCGTTGAAAATTACCAGCTCTTGAATATCCAGTTCGTCCATTGGGTAATGCAATAGCAAAATAACCAGTTCCTGTTATGGCAACATCTAAGGGTTGCATTGTTTGTTTTAATGGTCCTGTCTCAATATCACGATATGATCCAACCACTTTTGTACCCATACCAATTTGAGTGCCTATAGGACGAGGCGAGCTTTCTGCATTTTCTAAAACGCCAGCTTTTCTTAAATTCGTATAAAATAAATCACTTGTAACTACACCAGTTTTTTTATAGCCAATACTAGATGCATTAGCTATGTTATTTGAAATATGATCAATTGCTATTTGTTGAGCTTGTGCTCCTGAAATTGCTGCACTTAATGCTGCCATAATTTACCTACTTATTTTGATAATTTGTTTATTGCTGATGTTTCAGCGTCATTAACTTTAGTCATTAAATCTGTGACCAATGCATATGTTCGTTGCATCTCAATCATTTCAACCATACTTTTCGTTGAATTCACGTTTGATTCTCTTAAAGCACCTGAAATAACCGTATGCTCATCTAATATTATATCTGCAGATTTAATTGAATATAAATTGCCACCTTCTTTTATAATTGGATCAACTGTAGTAAAACCAAATATACCAATTCGTGCAACTTCTTCTCCATCTATAAATATTGCCCCATCACTCATAATACTGAGGTCCTGATAATCATTAGGTATTTCGATAATTGCCCCATCAGCGCTCATATATGGGTAACCTGATGAATTAACTAAAATACTTTGATTGCTTATATGCATCATGCCATCTAGAGTATACCTAGGTCCCCGAGGAGTCATTACTTTAAAATACCCACCCTCCTCTGCAATTGCGACATCAGTTGGTCGATTTGTAATTTTAATGGGGCCAAGATCTCCATTTCTATATGTAGTTTCAGTCCAATTAAAAGAATTATTATTACGAGAATTTTGTTTTACAGACACATCGCGTGAAATTAATGAATCTTGTTCATAACCAATCGTGTGTATGTTTGCTACATTATTAGCCGTCACATCTAATTGATTTTTGCGAGCTATTTGACCAGATAGAGTGATATATGAAGCATTATTGCCATATGCTATATGATTAATAATTATAATGAATATAAAGACTAATAATGCTTTATTCATTATTTTTGTCACTATTTGTCTAAAGTTATCGATAATCATATAATATTTTTTTAAATATTTATTTCAGCTATCTTTTTATTGAAATATAAATTACTACTATATACACAAAGAATAATGTTTATTTTTACTAATTTTTATCCTATATAATTATTATATGAATATACAATAAAAAAATTAATAATAAGCTCTAATTAATTAAATATTTTAAGATGAAAAGTACAACTGAAGAAGAACCCCTTATACCAACTGCAGTAGAAGCAGATGCATCTAAACCAAGTAGTGGCGATAATGCACCAGTAGCAGCCGCGGATCCAGCTATGGATAAAAAGAAAAAAATAAAGAAAATTATTATTATTGTGGTACCAGTAATATTAATTATAGTTGGCATCACTTTATTTTTCTTTTTTGTTATTAAAGGACCAAAAAAAGAGGAAGGGAAAGAAATTGCTCAATCAGAAAAACATGATCAAGTTAAACTTGATTCAAATACATATCTTGATATTGATCCTATAACTGTTGGTCTATCTCAAATAAATGATAAAAAAGAATATTTGAGAATTGATCTAACTCTCAGACTTAATACACAGGAAGAAAACTCCGCTATACTTGGAAAAATGCCTATAATTAAGGATGCTTTAATAACATTTTTTCGTTCTCTTCGTTCAACTGATTTTAATAGTTCTAGTAGTTCAATATATTTAAAAGAAGAAATTGCTAAAAGAATAAATAAAATAACCAGCCCAATTATTGTTAAAGAAGTATTGTTTCAAGAAATAACTATTAAATAAATATAATTATTGATGGATAAAAAATAAATGTCAGAAAATACGTCTCCAGATCCGGCTAATGAAGAGCCTAAAATTGATCCAAGCTCAGTAACTGAAGCACCAGTAAAGGAGAAGCTAACAGGTATTAAAGCAGTTCTTGAGCAGTCATTGCAGTCATATGATAAACTGCCAATGCTTGAGATTATATTTGAAAAATTTATCAGGCAATTGAGTATTTCTTTTAGAAATTTAACATCTGGGCCTGTTGACATTAATATTAAGGAATTTAAGTCATTAAGGTTTGGCGATTATTTTAAAACTCATAAAGTTCCAACAACAATAACTATTTTCAAAGCCATTGAATGGGAGAATTTTGGTTTAATTGTCCTTGAAAATAATATGATATTCACATTTGTTGACCTCCTATTAGGTGGCAAGAAAAATACTGTTCAAAGTGACACTAATGATTCAGAGAGAATTTTAACTTCAATCGAGCAAGGTCTAGCCAAACAAATATCAGAAATAATATTGATTGAATTAAGCTATGCATTTGATCAAATAACACCAACTACTCTTACTTTTGAAAAATTAGAGAGTAATTCAAATTTTGTGACAATTGCAAGACCAGGTGATGCTGTCATTGCTTTAAAATTACAAATTGAAATTGAAGAGCAGTTAAAAAATATTGAATTAGTTATTCCCTATAAAACAATTGAACCAATTAAAGAACAAATGCAGCAAGTATTTTTGGGCGATAAATTTGGCAGTGATCAGGAATGGGAAAGGATGCTTGCTGATAGTATTAATACTATTGAATTACCAATAGAAGCTGTCATTATTAATAAATTTTCCACAGTTAAGGAAATAGCTAATCTTAAAATTGGTGATACAATCAATATGAATCATCCCAAAGATAATGATATTTTAGTTCGCTCAGGACCAATATCATTATTTACAGGAAAAATTGGTAAAGTGGACAATAAAGTCGCGATAAATTTAAAAAACTTTTTTGAAGAATAAAATATATGTTATTTCTAGATTTTTTATTATTAATTATGATTATGATTTGCGTAGGTTATTGCTGGATGCTTAGTCGTCGCATTCAAGACTTACAAAATAGCAGAGTAGAATTTGCTCGAATGATTAAAGAGTTGAACGTTTCAATTGTTAAAGCAGAAAATAATGTTAATGAGATGAGTCGTTTAAGCCAAGTCACGAGTAATGAAATTAAAAATGTAGTGGATGAGGCAAATCAAGTTTCAACTGAGCTCACTTCATTAAGTAAGCTTGCAATTGAGTTAATCAATAAATTATATAATCAGATACAAATAACTGATAAATTTATTAATAGTGAAAATGCGCAAGAATCTGAAATTTACAATAGTATATTATCCTCAAAACCAAAGGAAAAATTTACAGAAGAAGATCTAGCGCCTATTAATGAAGATAAAGAAAATAACTATAAAGATCATTTAAAAAGTTTTTTAAATAATATAGTAAGTAAAAAAACTAACGAACTCGGGTCTGGTATGAATCAGATGAGTTATTACGACACATTAAGAAAAATAAATGCTAGAAAATGAAAGTAAACTTATTCTCACCAATACTAATATTTTTGATCTTAATACTTTTTGCTAAAGCATCTATGCTTTTTGGCAGGATTCAAGAGCAAACTACTTATTCAATGGATACTAGCACCTCGTCTGTATTTATCGACACAGCATACGCAAGTGGTCATGGATCTGAAAAGAAAGAGGAACCAAAAGAACATGGATCTGAAAAGAAAGAGGCTGCACCAGTAACTCCTTCAGACATGGGCGCAAAACTAGTGACTACCTCGAGCCCAATTGCAACTGTTTCAACAGCTAATACTTCAAACGGTGTTAATAATCTATCTCGCTCTGAAGTAGAATTACTTAAAGAATTACAAAAAAGAAGAAATAATATTGATAAAGAAAAATCAAATCTTGGTGTTAGAGAACAAGTTTTAAAAGAAACTGAAAATAAAATTGACAAAAAGGTGGTTGAGCTGCAGAATCTACAAAGTAAAGTAGAGGAATTAATGAAGCAATATAACCAAAAAGAAAATAGCAGAATTCTCTCTTTAGTTAAAATTTATGAAAGCATGAAGCCTAAAGATGCGGCTAAAATCTTTAATGAGTTAGAAATGCCAATATTAATTAAAGTTATCAGTAATATGAAAGAAGTAAAAGTTGCCCCAATTATTGCAGCCATGGATTCAACTAAAGCTAGAGATGTATCAATAGAAATTGCCAAGCAAAAACCAATTGAATAAATTATGAATAACTATCTATTAAGTGCCTATTGTTTTTGTTTTTCTGCATTATTATTATTAATAATTAAAACTTATCTAGATTACAAAAAATCAAGTGCAATACAAAAAAAGAAATAGACTTATTTCAATTATAATTTTACTAATCACCTGCTCTATTGGAATTTATATTATTCTTTCCAACTTAAATGATAATATAGTTTTTTTCTACCCCCCCTCTGAAATTGATAAGATTAAAAATAATTTAAATAAAGTAAGAGTTGGTGGTTTAGTCAAAAAAGATTCTATAAAAAATGATCTTAACCCAAATAATCCAAGTGAAATTATTTTTATTATTACAGATAATATAAAAGAACTAGATATTAAATACTCTGGGCTTTTACCTGGATTATTTCGCGAAGGACAAG
>JAYUJO010000099.1:0-2337 GCA_043765215.1 Rickettsiales bacterium
CTCTTTTTGGCAATGAGCTTTTCATTTCTCTTGCCCCATCCTCTATCTTTTACAATTCTTTCTTCTATTCCGCTTTCATCGATATATACTAGCTTTTCAGTGAGCGTCTAGTAAAGGCGGTATTGCAATGACAAAATTTATATTATAATATTCCAAGGCAATAGATCTGCCAGTTTTGAAGAGTTATGATCCTGGATATTAGCTAATACAGTACGCAAATGTTTCCATGGATTAAGCTTATTCATTTTTGCTGTTTCAATGATAGTGTAAATATTTGCAGCTCTTTCTCCCCCAGTATCCGATCCTGCAAACATCCAATTCTTCCTTCCGAGTGCCACTGGTTTTATGGCTCGCTCTACAGCATTATTATCTATCTCAACCTTACCGTTTTCTAAAAATCTCTTTAATGCCTGCTCGTTATTCAATGCATAGTTTATTGCCTTTACAGTCTCTCCCTTTTTAGGTAACTTTTTTAAGTTGCTCTTTATATAAGTAAATAATTTATCAACTATATCCTTACTATATTTTTGTCGATGCTCTAATCTCTCATCAGATGGTATCCCTCTAATTGCACTTTCTATCTTATATAACTCAGATATTTGTAATACTACTTGCTCTGCTATTTTTGCATTCTCGTTGATAATAGTAATTTCGTAAAACTTCCTGCGCGCATGGGACCAGCATGCTGACTCTTCTATGGCAGTTTCACTACCATCTTCATTCTTATACAATTTATCATATCCTGAGTACGCATCAGCATGCAGCACTCCTTTATATTCCAATAAATGCTCGAGTGGTCTTGATCCTTTACGATCGGGACTGTAATAGTAACATACTGCTGGTGTTTCATTATCCCCGTGGTTCCTTCCATCTCTGACATAACACCATAATCTACCTATCTTGGTTTTTCCTGTTCCTGGTGCCAATACTCTTACCGGCGTGTCATCTCCATGTATTTGACTTGATGCAAATACCGTCTTCCTTATTTCTTCAACCAATGGCTCCAGTAACTTTGAACATTGTCCTACCCAGCCTGCCATTGTACTTCGTGATATTTCTATATCCTCACGCTTATACATCTCTGACTGACGATATAACGGTAAATGATTACAGTATTTTTGTATTAGTATATGCGCAAGTAATCCAGCTCCCGCTTTTCCTTTATCTATTGTTTTTGATGCTGCATATGCTTGCACTATCTTATCGCATTCATTACATGCACAGCGAGGTCTGATATATCTTATCACCTTAAATGATGATGGCACATATTCCAATACTTCAGATACATCATCACTTATTTTGCGCATATTGTTGCTACCACAACCAGGACATTGCTCTTCTGGATTTAATACTATTTCTTCTCTTGCTAAATTATCAGGAAGTTTTTTGCGGCCAGTGCGTTTTGCTTTTTCATCTTCTTTTTCTAATATATTATCATTTATCTCTAAATCTGTAATTTCTGCTTCTGCACATTCATCACTAGCAATTTCTACTTCACCTTCTTCTATCTGTAATTCTATTTCCTTTATTCGTTTTTTTAGCTTCTCAGATGAACTGCTATAATATTTATGGCGCAATATTGCTAACTGCGCTATCAGCAGTCTGTTTCTTTCTGCTAAGCTTTAATTCTTGACAAGGAGTTCTTCTATTTGTGCTGTAAGTAATACATCTCTAGCAGTAAATCTATCAGCTTCCTTCCTAAAACTAGTTATCATACTTTGCAATATGATGGTTTCATTCGGTAAATTATTAATGTCTGTATCTGTATCTTTTTTCATAACTATTAGATATATCGCAATTTATTCCTGCTATCAATAGTTGTTTTGTATTATTTTCATTTGATCATTATTTAATTGACTATCCACTATACTTAGGTGGCTCAGACCATTGTGGTGTTCTCCAATCTATTCCTTCTAGTAACATTGATAGCTGCGCTTTCGTTATCCCAACCGAGCTAACTTCTGAACTATTTGGCCACATAAATTTACCTCTATCCAAACATTTGTAAAATAAACAAAAACCCTGCCCATCCCACCATAACGTCTTTATCCTGTCAGCTCTCTTACCTCTAAATACAAACATTGCATTGTTACAATATTGCTCAGATAATATCTGCTCAGCCAGCATTGTTAATCCATTCATCCCTTTGCGCATGTCAGTAGCTCCAGTGCATAAATATATTTTTATATTTCCTATATTTATCATATCGCCATTTCCATTATTTTTATTATCTCTGGCAATACTCTTTTGCTTTTTTCTCCCTCAACGATTACTGTAGCTCCTTCATATTCTAATAAAACCTTCCGTAACATTGACTTATTGCTATTATCATCCAAC
>JAYUJO010000100.1:0-2335 GCA_043765215.1 Rickettsiales bacterium
GAGCCTTATCTTCATGTTTTTGATATTCCGCAATTAGATGAGTTGTTACCTAAACATGGATTTAAAATAGATAAAATAAAATATATGAACTATCCCGATGATACTACAGGAGGTGACAAAGGGCATGTTAGTTTTGTGGTAACTAAGATATAAATAAGAGATAGTATGAGTGATGCTTTACCAGGAGAAATGATACAAGTTATAGCGGATTACTTACCTGTTCTTAACAGAATGTCAGCAAAAAAAAGAGGTGATTTAATTTCTGGAATCATACAAATGCAAAAATATGGAGTTGAGGCATTTGCTAGTAGATTAATATATCAAAATGGTTATAGCTCTATGTTTTGTACCAGCGTTAGGTGGAAAGCAATGTATAGAGATGAAGATTTTCATAAGGATTTTATGAATCATGTATCATATGAGTTAGTTGACTTATATAAGCACAAAACTAGTCTAGTATCTAGATCCAGAGACAAAACATATAATAAGTTTTTAAATCAATTAGAGAATGCAGGAGTTAATAATAGTGTTATTATAAATGAATTTCATAAGGATAAAATAGAAGTCATATATTTTATGGCAGACCCAGCTAAGCCAGAAAATAGAGATCTAATTATAAATAATTTAGAAATTTTATCTTATATTAGATCGAGTATCAAGCCAGCACTGCAAGAAATATATTTATCCAAAGAGTTTGCAGCTAAAAAAGAATTATTACTAACTCCCTCAGCTATTGATATTTTATGGAATAAACTAGGCAATAAAAACAAAAATATTAATTTATATATCAATGGTCAAGAAATAGACTTAACGTTTAGAGATTTAGAACATCTTTCATTTCTTAGATTTGGTAGTACTAATCATTTTATTGCTGAACATCTTAATCTTTCAATAGAAACAGTAAAACGTAATTTAGTAGAATTAAAGCATAAATTTGTTGTATCAGAAAGAAATGATTTAATAAAATTAGCCCAAAATAGCGCTATCATCAATATATCAAGAATCGCAGGAATAATATGAATATTAAAATGTCCAAAACCGTTATGATATCTTGTTTTTTAGCTGGATGTTTAGAAATGTATGATTTTGTAATATTTGCTTTTTTAGCTCCTGTAATTCACAAAAATTATTTATCCTTTTTAGATCCAAACACAGGGTTAATTATAACATATATACTTTTTGCGGCAGGATTTTTATTTAGACCATTAGGATCAGTTATATTTGGTCATATAGGAGATAAATATGGAAGAAAAAAAGCTTTAGTACTTAGTGTTACGCTTATGGGTACTGCCTCTCTGAGCTTAGGTTTATTGCCTAGTTACGAAGATATAGGAATTTTATCTTGTTTCTTGATAGCATTAATAAGAATTATCCAAGGGTTATCAGTTGGAGGGGAATATAGCGGGGCAGCAATATATGCAATAGAGCATTCTAATAAAGCAAATATTGGATTGATAGGCTCTACTGTATTAGCTGGTACTACTTTGGGAATATTATTAGCTACATATGTCAGTGACTTTCTACAAAATCCAAGACTACCAGAATATAGCTGGAGATTTGCCTTCGTATTAGGTTTTGGCTTATCAATTATAGGATATTTTATACGTAAGTATTTAGGAGAGAGTCCTGAGTTTGAATC
This sequence comes from Rickettsiales bacterium, assembly GCA_043765215.1. GTDB lineage: Bacteria > Pseudomonadota > Alphaproteobacteria > Rickettsiales > Rickettsiaceae > Megaera_A. Next base: position 1,640 of record JAYUJO010000100.1, read on the forward strand.
TAATAAGCAAATGAAGTTAAAAACTCCATTATTATATGGAATAAAAAACTTTAAAAAGGAAATCATTGCGTGTGTATTATTATCTGGAGCTAATAATGCCAATTATTATTTTGCGTTAGTATTTGTGCCAAACTATCTCAAAGCAGAAACGTTAAATTATAATGGATTCAATAGCTATTTTTTAGCCTTTTTTATGCTAATTTTGGAACCAACTTTTGGATGGTTGTCTGATAAATGGAATAGAAATAAAATTTTAATAAGCGTATGTACGTTACTTGCAATATATAATTTGTTTTTCTTTGATATATTAAATGATTCTTCTTCATTTATGAGTACTATTTGTATATTAGTTAGCGCCTTATTAATATCAATATTAGTTTCATCAGTTAATATTTTTGTTCTTGAAATTTTTCCAACAAAATGTCGATATAGTTGCGGAGCATTTAGTTATAGCTTAGGTGCTGCATTATTTGGGGGTACTACTCCACTAATATGTACGTTAATATTAGACCATTTTGGCAAAGCTCCAATATATATTGGTATTTATATTGCAATTATCTCAATATTAGGCGCTTTAGGCGGATTAATAATATTGAATAAAAAAAGTAAATTATTGCAAAATAATTAAAAATACTTTAACGAATTGAGCCTGTTTAGGTTCTTATATAAAGAATATAATTAGTGTATATTATATTT
>JAYUJO010000101.1:0-6196 GCA_043765215.1 Rickettsiales bacterium
CTTTTACTATTGATACAGATGGTATATTATCTATTTCAGCTAGAGATGCAATTAGTGGAAAAATTAGTAGTATGCTAATCAAACCAAGCTATGGCTTAGTAGAAGAAGATGTTGTAAGCGCTCTTCATAATGCTTATGCAAATGCAGAAGTTGACCATAATTTAAAATTGCTCACAGAGAGCAAAGAGCAAGCTTATAGTTTGATTAATGGTTTAAATTCGGCATTAATTGAAACCCCTGATATTTTAACTAAAGATGAAGTAAAAAATTTGCATGATGCAATTAACACTTTACAAAAGCTAGTAAATTTAGATAATCGGGATGATATAATTGTAAATATGGAATATTTAAACAAATTGGCAGCTGATTTTATTCAAAAACATTTGAATAAAGGAGTAGATTTGCATCTTAAAGGTCGCCATATTAACGAAATAAAAATAAATTAAATATGTGTAGTTTAAAAAGTGGAATTAGAAAAAATTAAAGTTATTTTCATAGAAAATCAAAAAGAAACAGAAGTAGAAGCATTAGTTGGTCTTTCAATATTAGAAATCGCTCATCAAAATGAAATTGATCTTGAAGGAGCTTGTGAGGGGTCACTTGCATGCGCTACTTGCCATGTTATTCTTGAGCAAGAAATTTATAATAAATTAGAGGAGCCAGTAGAGGCTGAAGAAGATATGCTTGACCTAGCATTTGGATTAACCCAGACATCTAGATTAGGTTGCCAAATTATTTTAACTAAGGAATTAAATGGTATGCGAATCATAGTTCCATCTGCTACAAGAAATATTAATTTATAATATTTTAGCAGTGATCAGGAAAATTTTATTAGTATTAATTTTGTTATATATAATTATTTGGGTAGTATTTGCTCATTTAGTAAAGAATCAATCTATAGAAATTATTGAGAAATTTAATTCTGATAATTTAAAAATTTCATATAATGATGTTAATATTTCAGGTTTTCCTTATGAATGGAAAATTAGTTTTATCTCACCTAAAATTGTTCTTATTGAACAGGATAAGTTTCAAGAATTCACTCCTGATATAATATCAATTAGTCATGATTTTTTTAATTCTGAAATTAATTTTGGTAAAAATATCAACTATCAAAAATTAGATTTAGATCTCAATGTAAAATATTCTCTTTTAATTGAAGAGGATTTAATTTTTAAAATTACTTATAAAAAAGCATTATTCTTCATTGAAAAAATTAATAATATTTTCGATCATATAAAATTAATAAATATTTCAACGCCGACAATAATAGCCATAGATGATAATAAAGAACTTTTTAAGATTGACTCGATTAAGGCTTTAATTGGTCAAGAAACTAAAAATTTTATAGATTTATATAAAATTAAAATGGCTGTAAATTTTAATCATAACGAAGATCATTCAGGAACAGGTAAAACACAATTTCTACTAGATATGAACTACCTTATTAATGAAGGAGTATTTTTTAATCAAGTTAAAGATATTGAATTTGATCGTAAAATTGAACTTAATAATTTTCAGCTTAAATATGAAGATTCTGAAATTAATCTTAACGGATATATTAATTTTAATAGAACAAGTCCTCCAACGGGAAAAATTGATTGTTCAATGATTCAATATCAAAAAATAGTGGATAAAATTGTGCCAGATAATTTCATTTTTTCTAAATCATTTATTAAAAAAGTAATAAGTAAAGCGCATAATCCAGAAATAAGTAGAGAGGATTTTACAAATGCTAATTTTAAAATTGAATTCTCTAATAAAGGAGCCACAATAGGTAAGCTTAATCTTTTAGAACTTCGCGTCAATGATTAAGCATATTTATACTTAATCAATTTTTTTAGGAAACTATGCGTAACATTAATGATATTTTTTTGGACCGAACTATATATAAATTTAAAGATAAATCTGTTGATTTAAAAATATTGCATCAAATTTATGATGTGATGAAGCTAGGACCAACTTCGAGAAATAGTTTGCCACTTCGAATTATTTTTGTTCATAGTCTTGAGGCAAAACAAAGACTTGAAAATTGCGTGATGGAAGGTAATATTTCTAAAGTAAAATCAGCGCCTTTAGTTGCATTATTTGCTTATGATACTGAATTTTATAAATTAATGGATAAAACTAACCCCGTATCTCCAGAGATGAAAAACTATTTTTCCTCTTCAGAAATTGTTGCCCTAGATTCTGCAATAAGAAATTCAACACTGCAAGCTGCTTATTTTTCAATGATAGCTCGAGGCTATGGTTTGGATTGTGGACCAATGTCTGGCTTTGACCCTAAAAAAATTGAACAAGAATTTTTATCTGGTACTAATTATAAAATTAATTATATTTGTAATTTAGGTTATAGAGATGGAGAAAATCCATACCCACGCCTGCCAAGACTAGATTTTGATGAAGTTTGTACTTTGGTTTAGATGTTATTTCAAACCTTTCTTGTCAATTAGCTTAATCATGAAATAAGCTATTATTGCAAAAAACATGATGTAAAATATTGGGAATAAAAATAAATCATATTGTTCCATAAATAATAGACAAATGTAATTGGCAGTTCCTGACATTAAAAGTGACCCAGTGGCGTGACCGAGGCTCACGCCGCGAAATCTCTCATTAGCATTAAAAGCCTTAATAATAACTCCGTGAGCTAAGGCATTGAACGGGGCAACTGAAGCAGCAATAATAATGGCTGAAATTAATGCTAGATTTAAGAGTTGATAGTGAATTGCTATTATTAAAAATGTGCAGCTTATTAAGGTCATTATTAAGCTTACTTTAAAAATAATATTTTTGCCAAATCGGTCTGCAAGTAAACCAGCTATGGGCATTGCAATACCAAATGCAAAAACAATAAAAATAGAGAAACTACTCATGATTGTCATTGAGCTTGGTAACATTATTTTTAAATATTCTTTCATAAAGATGACTGATACTTGGTAGGTCACTCCAAATCCACCTGAAAATAATATTACTAATAACAAGGTAGGATATTGATTTTTAATAAAATCAATGATATTAATAAATTTTATATTTTCTTTTTTAGCTTGAATAAAGTCAGGAGTTTCTTCTAAAAATTGTCTGTAATACATAGTAATGCCAGCAAGTGGAAGCGATAATAGAAATGGTATTCTCCATCCCCACTCTGGAAAAATTGAAGAATTAAAAAAATTTGTTGCAGCAATGCTTAAGACTAAACCAACTACACCAGTAAAACGTGTTATTGACGAGGCAGTATAATGATGCTTTTTTCCCAAATGTTCAATGACATATATAGCTGCACCATCATATTCTCCACCAACAAAAAAGCCTTGAAAAAATTTGCATAAAATTAATATTTGGGTAGCAAGTAAACCAATAGAGCTATAATCAGGAAGTAGTCCAATAATGGCTGTTGGAAAAGCAATGCCAACCATAGTTAATTTAAGAGTAACGCGCCGACCATATTTATCACCAATTCGGCTAAAGAAAATGGATCCTATTGGTTTTGCAATATAGGATAAAGCGTATATTCCAAAAATATACATTAAACTTTTAGTTTTATCGATACCTGGGAAGAATTTATCAGCTAAAATAGCTGCAGAAAAGCCGTATAAACTATAATCATAATATTCAACAATAGTGCCAAGAAAAGCACCAACTGCTTTTTTATTATTTGGGATCATTGTTTTTTCTCAAATATAAGACGCTTTTGTATAATTATATTTTGTATCTCAATTATAGCTTGATCAAAATCATCATTAATTACATTATATTTATAATTTTTTGCATGTTTCAATTCATTGCTTGCCTCTTTTAAACGCAAATCAATATCTATCTGACTATCTTGATTTCTGCTCAGCAAACGCTGCCTTAAGGCTTCAATATTTGGAGGTAGGATAAATATGCTAACTATTTTAGCTTTTGATCGCTGCATAATTTGATAAGCTCCATTTGAGTCAATATCAAATATAATATCTTTACCATTTTTTAGCTGAGTATCGACAAATTGCTTGGGTGTGCCATATAAATTACCATATATTTCAGCAGATTCGAGAAGATCCATTTGTTTAAAATCTGATATTGATTTAAAGAAGTAATTAACTCCATCAATTTCAGATGCCCTAGGTTTTCTAGTTGTGGCAGAAATGGATAAGATAATCTTAGAATCTAGACTTTGAATTTTTTTAGCAATTGAGGTTTTGCCACATCCAGATGGGGCAGAGAGGATAATTATCATGAATATGGAACAAGAGTTTTTAGAAATTATAATTTATATAAAGATAAAATATATCTGGTTAAAATTTTGTCATTATAATAACCAGATATATTTTTAAATATTACTTTTTCTTGTTGTTATAGTGAGCAATTTCTTGATTTAATTGCTCAAGTTTCTCAACTATTGCCACACGTGCGTTTTTTGTTTTCTGTTTACCAGCATCTTTATATTCATCAAGAACTAGCTTCAATTCTTGACTTTTTATTGTAATATTTTCTGCTGCAGCATCTTTTTTATCCTTAGCATATTGACTGATTGTCTCTACTTGCTCTGACAATTTTGTGTAAATTTCAAATGATTTATCACCGAATTTGCTGGCATTAATTTCTGCATTATCTTTTATATTATCCTTAAGCTCTCTTAAATTTTCCATAATTGTGCTTTCAGAATTTTTCTCTGTAGCATAAATTGTAGTAGCAAAGTTTAAAATTAAAGTAAAAATAGCTAGAATAAATGAAAATTTCATAATTAACCTCAAATAATTTAAGTAGAATATTGAATATATGCTGTATAAATTAATGTTAACCAAGTTTTTTGTCAAGTTGTTTTAATATATAAAAATATGTAACTTAAATCTTGATTTAAAATTTTTTTAATCATAACAAACATAAAGTTTTGTATTAATCTTCGATTTAGGCTGTAAAGCCCATTTTAAAGAGAATTTAATATAGATTTTATTAATAATAGTAACTTTTTATGTGTCTTTGATGCAACAAAGTGTCAAGTAAGTAATAAATTTGAGTATTGAAATTTAAATAGTTGATGTCAATTATATTTGAATATTGTATAAATTTTCTCAAGATTTGATTTTGATTATTTTCAATCAGGTCAAAGGTTTTAAAAATAATTTTAACACAGAGGAAAAAATGAAAAAACTTCTTTTAACTACTGCAGCTTGTGCTGTTCTTGCTTCATCTCCTGCTTTTGCTGCTGAAGGTGATTTCTTTGTAGGCCTTAACGGTGGTTGGTCTAAACTTAGTAAAGTTAAAGGGTTTAAATCTAAAAATGATGCTTTTGTAGGTGTTGGTGTTGGTTATAGTATAATGGATAATGTCAGAATAGATTTAACTTTTGATCATGATTTTAATCCTGAATTTACAAAAACTGATTCTGTTCAAAAAATTGGTTATATTAAAACAATAAAAAGCAAAGTAAAACTTAACATTAATTCATTGCTATTAAATACATATGTTGATCTATTTGACGTAAGTATTTTTAAAATGTACGTTGGTGCTGGTGTTGGTGCATCTCGTATAGATACTAAAATTAATAGTAATTATTCTTATGATGATGGTACTCCATCTAGAGACTCTAATGCAAAAATTAAAGCAAAAAATTATTTTGCTTATGCATTACAAATAGGAGCTTCTGCTGAAGTTGCACCAGGTGTACATGCAGATTTAAGTTATAAATTTAAAGATAATGGTAAAGATAAAACAAATAAAAAGCAAATTCAAGCTCACCAAGTTGGTGCTGGTGTAAGATTCGAAATATAATATTTAAATTTTACATAATTTTTGTTTTGATTAGGATAGGAGGGGTTTTAATAGCTCCTCCCTTTTTTATGTAGGATAAAAGACTACAACATATGTAAGGTGGCATCTCAATTATTATCCCCACCCTCTCAAATGCCATTGCCGCAAATGCTATAATCCAGCTGAATATATTTTCTTTTCAAAGATGGGATCCCTACGCGTGCATTATATGATTCTTAATAAAAGATGTATTATCAGCCTCACTGATGACGAGCGAAAATTATTAATATTATTGAGAGATAAAAGATAATTCATGTTATGATAAATTCACTCAGCCTATTTTTTAAAAATTTAAATGATATTGAAATTATAGAAGCATATATTAAACAAAATTTATTTAATAATTTATATGAAAGAGGTCTGAAAATGATTCATGGAATTAAAAAGAATATGAAAAATAAAT
>JAYUJO010000102.1:0-2325 GCA_043765215.1 Rickettsiales bacterium
CTTCATCTTCGGCTCCTTCATAATTATTTCTATTCATGAATTTACCTCTATCACATTCCTCTTTCCTTTGTTAGATGCTCCTTAATTTACGCTCACGTATGTCATGCCTGCACAAACATGACTAGAATCCAAAACATCATTGCCTTACAAGGTAGCAATTTACTTTGCCATAGTTAGTTTTAAGTATGGACCTTCCTGTTAAGAGGATGATAGATATTGATTTGTCAATGCCGCAAAAGCAATAATCCACTTTAATAATAGTTTTTAAAAATGGCTTCCCTTTTATAAGGTAACCCCAGTTATGGATAAGCAAAGCTTATCCATAACTGGGGTTAATAGATTAGTAAAAAAACCTAAATTTACAAAATCCTAATATCTAGCTTTACTATCTATTAATTTACACAATTAGTAAAAGGTTATCAAAGGTCTCTTCTATCTATTTATTATCTCTACATTCATTTTTATTATATTCAACTCAGCTTAGTTTACTATAATATATTATCTTTATATTAAAAATGTCTCCCCTCTTATCGTGGGGAGACATTTAAAAGTTCAATTTACCTTAGCTCCTAAATATTATTTACCCTCTAAGTAAATTCTATCTTTTTCAGCCGCTTGTTTCTTTGCCATTGCCATATAGAAACCTGTTCCTGATGGAATTAATCTACCAACAATAACATTCTCCTTCAAGCCTTTTAAGTAATCAATTTTACCTGCAACTGCTGCCTCAGTTAACACTTTCGTAGTTTCCTGGAACGATGCAGCCGAGATGAATGAATTAGTTTGCAATGATGCTTTCGTGATTCCTTGTAATACTGGTTCGTATCTAGCTGGCTCTCTTTTTTCTGCAATAATTTTTGCATTAATTTCAGTTAAGCTGCGAAGATCAATCTGCTCACTAGGAAGCATAGTTGAATCACCAGAATGAGTAATTTCAACTTTTTGTAACATACGGCTAATAATTACTTCAATATGCTTATCATCGATCTTTTCACCTTGCAATCTATAAACTGCTTGAATTTCAGACACCATATAACGAGCCAGAGCCTCAATACCCATCACTTTAAGAATATCCTGCAATACTGGATTACCATCAATAATCATGTCGCCACGTTTAATAAAGTCGCCTTCATTAACAACAACATGTTTACCTTTAGGTAGCATATATTCAATTGGATCTGTTCCATCAGCTGGATATAAAACCACTCTTCTTTTAGATTTATAATCTTTACCAAACTCAATTCGACCATCAACTTCTGCAATAACAGCATGATCTTTAGGGCGCCTTGCTTCAACAAGCTCAGTCACTCTTGGCAGACCACCAGTAATATCACGAGTTTTAGTAGATTCACGTGGAATACGGGCAAGAATATCACCCGCTGCAACGTCTGAGCCATCTTCAATACTTAAAACAGCTCCCACAGGTAGGTAATGTTTAATTTCCATCCCATTAGGAAGTTCTACAGGTTTGCCCTTAGCATCAATTAACTGAACGCGAGGTCTTAAATCTGCGCCTTTTGAATATTGTTTAGATTCAATAATGACTTTACTAGAAATTCCAGTTGCATCATCCATAATTGTTCTGATCGATAGACCTTCGATCATATCTGTAAATATAACTTTACCTGATTTCTCAGTAATAATTGGTAGTGTATATGGATCCCACTCAGCTAATTTCTGGCCTTTTTCAACTTTATAACCATCATCAACTAATAATCTTGCACCATAAGGAATTTTAAAGCGTGAACGCTCATTGCCTTTATCATCAACTAATAACACTTCACATGAACGACTCATGACAATCTGTTTACCTTCAGAATTGACAACTAAATTACGCCCCTTAATTTTAACTTTAGCTTCATAAGATGCTTCAATTGAAGAAACTTCTGCGCCTTTAGTCGCAGCACCACCAATGTGGAACGTTCTCATTGTCAACTGTGTTCCTGGTTGACCAATTGACTGGGCTGCAATAACACCAATAGCCTCGCCCATTGAAACAAGAATACCCGTAGATAGATCACGTCCATAACAATGTGCGCACACACCATCTTTAGTTTTACATGTAAGCACTGATCTAATATTGATTAAATCAAGACCTGATGATTCAATTTTATCAAGTTTTTCTTCATTAATTAATTGGCCTGCTGAAACTAAAACATCTCCACTTACTGGGTGATATGTATCAACAGAAACCGTTCTTCCCAATATCTGATCAGCAAGAGAAACAATAACTTCTCCGCCTTCAATAATTGTTTTGATTTCGATTCCATCCTTAGTGCCACAATCAAGATCAGTAATGATACAATCTTGTGCAACATCTACCAA
>JAYUJO010000103.1:0-2323 GCA_043765215.1 Rickettsiales bacterium
ATTAAATTTACTATCAGCGTAAGGCTCTCTTGATAATGTATATTGCCACCAAAATTTCTTATGCTCAATAAAGCCATGATTATGCATAATATTTTTTAAAAATTTACGATTTTGTTGGGCGTTCATTGAGATTTCAGTATTTAAATGAGCAGATAATGGATCAAGCATATCATATGAAGTGCCCATATCGACAGTTCCATCATAATAATATATGATTTCTTGATCATCTTTGCCCAATCTTTTTTGCATTACACTTGGTTTAATTAATTTTTTGTTTAAAGAAATTATGCTTGCATCAATGGTGCTGCCTCTTGCATGCGCATATTTTATTTTAATATAATTTTGTTGTTTTAAATGTTGATTACTCAAATTGGGATTATATGACCCATACATAATATTCGATTGATGAAATGAATTTTTAAGCTACTTATATGTTTTATGTGGATGATAGACGTCATATAAAACTAAAGAATAGCCATGTGTAATTAATTCTTCTTGCACATCACGAAGGGCCTTTGCAGCAGCTAATGTTATCATAGCTTTTTCTTGATCATCACTAGCAAATGATTGACCAATAATATTATCATCTTGATGGTATTTTAAATTAAGTTGAATCGATGGGTCAATATCTTTAATGTTTATAAATGCATCAGATGGCTTTGGCATTCCTATGCTTAAAACCGAAAATGGCATTATCCCTATAATTAATGTAATTATGCAAATGAATTTACTTAAAATTTGCTGCATAACTTTTTTTAGGCATAATAGATTTTTTTGGCGTAATTACTTCATATGAATATTGTTTATTTTCAGCAAAAGCAACCGCTTCATCTAATGTATCAAAATAAATTTTAATTTCATTAGCCATATCATCAGATGAGATTCTACCCATGACTTCTTCCTTGAATCTGTGATGGTTTTTTCTAATAAATTCAAGCAGCCATCTACCATCACCTGTGACTGATTGCATAGCTGATTTAGCTGGTTTGTAAATTCTGACTTGCATATAATTGCTAAATATTGTTTAATTGCTCAAAAAATAGTTTAACTTATGACAGATATGAAATCTATTGAAAAGATGAGTTTTGAAGAAGCTCTAGCAAAGCTTGAAGAAATTGTTAGGAAAATTGATACAGGTCAAGAAGATCTAGAAGAAAGCATCAATAGTTATGAGCAAGGTGTATTGCTTAAAAAGCATTGTGAAAAAATGCTAAAAAGTGCAAAATTAAAAATTGAAAAAATCACTCAAAATAGTGATGGATCTGTGCAAACATCAGATGTCGAGCTGTGAAGTGCTAAGTCTTAAAATTCTTAAGATAAAAATTCTAATTATATTATCAACTTTTGTTTTAACAATTACTACAATAAATTTAACATGTGCATATTTATTTTTATCTCATAAATTGCCTGATAAAAAGATTGTTATAATTAAGCCACATCTGACTATTGATCAAATTGGTGATTTATTAGAGAAAGAATCAATCATTAAATATAAGCAAATTTTTAAGTTTACTGCTAAAATTTATAGTTTGTTTCGTCCGTTAAAAAGTGGAGAATATAAATTTACTGCTGGCATCACTCCTTATCAAGTATTAATTAAGCTCTCAAGTGGCACTTCAATTATTCATCGTTTATTTATTCCAGAAGGTACTACAGTTCATGAAATAATTGAAAAAATTAATTCAGATGACAGAATTTTTGGTCGCATTATCACGCCAGTTCCAGAAGGCTTTCTGATGCCATCTACTTATTTTTACTCATATGGTGATCAAAAAGAAAAAATCATTTCTAAAATGCGTCTTAATATGACTAAAACTTTAGATAAAGCCATGCTAAAACTCTCGCCAAACTCACCACTTAAAACAAGAATGGATGTTTTGATTTTAGCGTCAATTATAGAAAAAGAAGCTGCTGATGATATAGAGCGACCATTAATTGCTGGAGTTTTTATCAATCGGTTAAAAATGGGTATGAAGTTGCAAGCAGATCCAACTGTTATATATGCAATAACTGAAGGTAAGTTTAAACTCGGCAGAAATTTAACTCGTACAGATCTTCAAATTGATTCACCATATAATACATACAAGATAACAGGTCTTCCCACTGGACCAATTACCTGCCCTGGCGCTGCTTCAATCATGGCAGCTGTAATGCCCGCTAAAACAGATGCATTATTTTTTGTAGTCAATAAATTTGGTAATCATTCATTTTCTAATAATTTAAAAGAGCATAATACTAATGTTCAATATTACCGAGAAAGTTTGAAAAATTTTCCTAATTAAAGACATTAAAAGTTAACATTAATTTTTATTATTGATATAAA
>JAYUJO010000104.1:0-6187 GCA_043765215.1 Rickettsiales bacterium
TTTTTTGAATCAATATTTAGAAATGGCTCCTCGGGCCGGACTCGAACCAGCGACCGAACGGTTAACAGCCGTTTGCTCTACCACTGAGCTACCGAGGAATAATTTTGATAGAGATACTTATAACAAAACTTTTTTGGTTGGTCTATAGTTTTTTTTAAAAAACTGATGAAACATTCAGTAATATTTTTTTATTATTATAAAATTAGAAAATTATGTAACATATAAGATAAAATAGTTACATATATTATGCAAACAACAATTCAAAATCCGATCAGTTGCTATGGTATAGGCGTGCATTCTGGCAAAACAACGCAAATTACCTTAAAACCTGCTAAGATTAATAGTGGAATTATCTTTGTAAGAAATGATGTAAGTGGGTTTGATAATGTAGTAAATGCTACCTATGACAGGGTATTTGATACAACGCTTTCAACTTCAATAAATAATGATGCTAAAGTTTCAGTGTCAACTATTGAACATCTTATGGCTGCAATTTGGGGCTGTAATATTTCAAACTTAATTGTTGAAATTGATGGACCAGAAGTGCCCATTATGGATGGTAGTAGTAAACCGTTTGTTTTTATGATTGAGTGTGCTGGAATTAAAAAACAAAATGCTCATAGGAAATTTTTGAAAATTCTCAAAGAAATTATAGTTACTGATAAAGATTCTGAAATTATTATAAGGCCCTATAAAAATACTCAAGTTGATGTAACTATTGATTTTGCTAGTTCTGCAATTGGTCGTCAACATCATGCTTATTCATCTCAAACTAATTTTATTGAAGAAATTGCTAGTTCCAGAACTTTTGGTTTTCTGCATGAGCTTAAATATATGCAAAGTAAGGGTTTGGCTCTTGGTGCATCGCTTGATAATGCGATTGGCATTGATAATGATGTTATTCTAAATCATGAAGGTCTTCGTCATTCAAATGAGTTTGCCCGCCATAAACTTCTTGATTTACTTGGTGATTTATTCACTGCTGGTGGTAATTTTATTGGTAAATTAGAGGGTTTTAAAACCAGCCATTCCCTTAATAATATATTACTGCAAAAAATTTTTGAGAATCCTTTTTCTTATCAATGGGTTAATTTTAACGATATCTAAAATAAATTTATCTTCAAATTATATCTTATTGTTTTAATTTTTAGTTAATCAATTTATAATTAGCTTAATTAAGTATAATATTATGAATATATGAGCGATAACTCCCAAATTTATTTTACATAAATTAAAAGTAAACAGGAATACAAAACCCATCGAAATCACGTGTCTAGCAAAGTAGCTGATTCATTATTTGAAGCTTTAAAAACCGAAAATGAAGGATTATTGAAAGGTCGAGATGAAAAGAGTCTAGATAATAAAAAAGAATTAAAAAAAGTTAGAAACAATTTTAAAGAGGTTTATAAAGCAGCTAGCAAAGAAGAAAAAATTAAATTAAAACCTATTGGTAAATTTATTGATTTGACCATTAAATCATACAAAGATCCAAGCTTACTTTCAATTACAAATTTAAATAACTATGTTAAAGACAATAATATCAAAACTGAATCGGTAAAATTTATTGAATCTAAGTTTGATACCCTAAAAGAAAAAGAAACATTAAATTATCAAAATACAGTTGTATTACAAAAAAACTCTACTAATAAAGAATTTGGAGAATTAGCTAATGTAATTGAAGAAAATATGCCTGATTTATCTAAAAAATTAAATAAAGCGGAAAGTACTCATGATAAAGCTAAAGTTGTTAAAGAAATTGAAAAAGAATTTAAAAAGATGCAAAAAGGATCTAAGTCTTCGACTGAAGCATCACAAACATTAAAGTCAATAGAGAATAAAATTAATAGCTCATCTTCCGAATATTCAAATTTCAAAGATAACAATAAAAAATTAGTAAAACAACAAGCAAAAACAATTGGCCAAAAACTTATGGCTACTAATTTAGCTCAAGCTGCAAAACAGGGCGTTCAAAACATTGCTAGAAAAGCTACTAAATCCAGAGAAAGATAAGATAAAACTTAAATCCACTTGCAAAATATTAATTAATTGATATAATTGCCAAACATATTTTTTATTGAAATTATCTATGGCTAAAGAGGAACTATTTGAATTTGATGGCGAAGTACTTAAACTACTTCCAAACGCTAGTTTTGAGATTATGCTTGAAAAAGGGCATATGTTAGTGGCTCATATTTCTGGTAAAATGCGTAAGAATCGTATTAAAATATTGGCAGGGGATAAAGTGCGCGTTGAAGTGACTCCTTATGATTTGACCAAAGGTCGAGTCATTTTAAGGTATTAAAAAGCAATTCATATAATATCAAAATTGACTAATTTACCCATCATTTTAGCTTCATCTTCTCCATCTCGACTATCTCTTTTAAAACAGGTGGGCATAATACCTGATCATATAATCCCATCTAATATTGATGAAACTCAATTAAAAGGTGAACTACCAAGGCAATTGGCTGCAAGGCTCGCTATTGAAAAAGCTCAATTTGTCGCATCTTCTATTAACTCGGGCATAATTATTGGCTCTGACACTGTATCCACTGTTGGACGGCGCATATTGAATAAAGCTGAAACTGATGAAGATGTTAAAGCATCATTGCGTTTAATGTCTCACCGAAGACATACAGTATATACAGGAGTATGCGTTATCAAAAAAACCAATTCAGAGACTAGACAATTATTTAAAATTTCAAAATCAATTGTTAAATTTAAAAAGCTCAGCGAGGAAGAAATTGAAGCATTTTGTTTAACTAGAGAAGGAATTGGTAAAGCTGGTGGATGTTCAATGAATGGCTATGCTGAGTCATTTGTAAGTTATTTATCAGGTTCATTTTCTGGAATTATCGGCCTACCTTTATATGAAACTATGCTTATGCTTAAAAATATTTAATTAATAAATTCTTTATTTTAATTTAATCTAGTATTTCCATCAAAAACTCATCATAAAAAACTTATTTTAATTGTTTTAAAAATTTCATTAAATTTAATTCTTGTTTTTAATAAATGCTTAATAATATATAAATTTTATTTATTAATAAATAATTAACTTGAATTAATGTATTCATTGTGCTATAACATTAATTATTAATTTATCAAAAAAATATTGTAATGAAACACACTTCAAAAACTTTAGTAATGCTATTATGTTCATCAATAGTTAGCAGTAGTTTAGCACAGGAAAATGAAGATGTTGCAGCTAATTTTGTTAGATTCTCACCAATGATGAATATTTTTGGAATTGGTAGCAAAAAAAGAAATATTGGAGAATTAAATTTAATGTTGCCAGTTTTTCAAAGGCAACAAGATTTAACCTTAATCGATATTAAGGCAAAAACTGATAATAAGAAAAGTTATGAAATAAATCTAGGTCTAGCCCATAGACATAATTTCAATGATAGATTCATTTTGGGTGTTTATAATTATTACGATTATCGTAAAAGTAGCAATAATTTATATGTCAGTCAGTGGACTGGTGGACTAGAAATATTCACAAAATATATTGATTTCAGAGCAAATGCTTATATTCCTCATAATAGACGGAAAACTGTTAAGCCAGACTCAACGTATATTTTAAGAGAAGGAACGAAGATATATGGAATAAAAAAGGCGCCACTCACTGAGTACGCTTTAAGAGGGCATGATCTTGAACTGGGATTACCTATTTTTAGTTTTTCTGATAAACTTGATGCTAAAATTGGCACTAAATTTTATGTTACAAAATATCAATTTGCTAAAAAAAGTGTGACTAAAAATTCAGGCATTCGTCTGCGCATTGAGCAACCAATATTTAAAGAATTCTTTAATGATAAACAAGATTCAGAGCTGAGCCTAGTCATTGGCACCAATAAAATGAACCACAATAAAAGAGATAATTTTGTTGGCATAAATTTCAAAATGTCATTTGGTAGTAATTCATCAAACTTTAAACGCACTGGCTTAAACAGAAGAATGATGGATAATATTATTCGAGATGTGGATATTGTAACTAGTACTCCAACCAAAGAAGATGAAATTGTTGAAGTCATTTATAATGGCAATAAAATTGACAGAATCATAAGCTATAGATCTGATGTTGGCGATGATCATGAGGGAGATGGCACAAAAGAAAATCCATATTCTAAAAAACAATTATCAGAATTAATTGAAAACAAAGAATTAGTATTAACTAATGCAGATTTAGTAGTAAAACAAACTATTGATGAAAATGGGAATGTAAAAGATTTAGATGTAAATAGTTTAACTGTTGCTAGCGATGGAGAAGCAGCGCAAGTTGTGAAAATTAATGATGTTAAAGTTTTAAGTGGTGAAGAAAAAACTGAAAAAGTTTTAGTTAAAGCAGAAATAATAAAGATAGCGGAAGAGGCTGAAGTAGCAAGAGTAGCAGCTCCAGTTCCAGCACTGGCTCCTGCTCCAGTTCCAGGTGGTCCAGCAGGTGCTCCTCCAGCAGGCGGCGGTGCTGGCGCGGGTATTCCAGCAGTTCCAGCAGTTGCTCCAGTAGGTGCGGCAGCAGCAGAAGCAGAAAGAGTTAGACTTGCTGGTGAAGCAGCAGTTAAAAAAGCAGCGGCGGCTAGAGAAGCGGCACGAGTTGAAGCAGAAAGAGTAGCAAAAGAAGAAGCGGCGGCTAAAGCTGAAGCAGAGAGACTAGAAAGAGAAAGACAAGAACGAGAAGATGCAGCAGCTGAATTACCACCGGCTCTTCCACTAGCTCCGCCACCACCTCCTCCATCTCTTGAAGGATTAAAGGGTTTTACTGAAACTAAAAAAGAGAAAGCTGTTGAAGAAGATGCAGATGTTGATGCACCAAAATCTGCTAAAAAGGAAGAGATACCAACTGAGCGT
This sequence comes from Rickettsiales bacterium, assembly GCA_043765215.1. GTDB lineage: Bacteria > Pseudomonadota > Alphaproteobacteria > Rickettsiales > Rickettsiaceae > Megaera_A. The sequence continues at coordinate 4,852 of JAYUJO010000104.1, forward strand.
GCAAGTTTACTGAATCAAATAAAAGGAGATGAAGCTGCAAAAGGTTTAAAATCAAAAGAGCAAAGAGAGCAAGAAGAAATAGCTAAAGTGAAGGAAGCTGAAGAAGCAGCTGCTATTGATCCAACAAATGCAGAAGCTAAAGCTAAAGCAAATGAATTAAATCTAAAATTTAAAGAAAAACAAGCTAAAGCAGAAGAAGATAGAGTAGCTAGAGAGAAAAATTTATTAAAACGTGCAAAACAAGAGCAAGAAGTAAAATTTAATAAAGAAAAAGCTGAAAAACTAGTTGCTTTTAAAAAAGCTAATGATAAAAAATATAAAGAAAATTTAAAGGCTTTAGAAAAGTTAAATAATGATATTAAGCTACATCCTTCAGTAGGCTTTAATCGAAAAAGAGCAGCTATAAGAAATAATATTAATTTAACAACAATAGCTATAAATGAATATGAATCAAACTTACAAAAAATTCAGAATGCACCATTCATATTCAAAAATCCAGCAAACGCAGGAGATCCTATGGCTAAATTAGGTAAAAATGTTAAGGAGGTTTCAACAACTACAGCTACCCCATCCGCCGCTATGAAACTATTAATTGAAGGCGCTCCTGCAAAAAGTTACGAAGATCTTAATGTAAGTGCTGTTGATGAAGATGAGTGGGGAAGAAGTTCAATATTAGGCACTAGTAGTGTAGTTGATTTTGCTCAACCAATTGCAGCAGATAAATCATCCCAAGATCTAGCTTTAAATTCATCTAAAAAAGCAGAAGATGTAAAAACTAAGCCAAAATTGACTGAAGAAAATGAAGAAATGGATGCTTATAAAATAGCATATGAGCTTGGTTGTGCTGAAAAAACTGTTTCTGAAACTAAAGAAGAAGCTCCAACTGGTTCAACTTCCTCAGAGCCAGATCCTGAAATAGTTGCTCTAAATGCAAAGCTTTTAGCTGAAGGATTAGGTAATCGTCGCGGTGCTTTGGGGTTGGATAATAATAGTTCATTGGTAGATAGCTGGGATGATAGCGTAGTAGGAAGTGTAGTAGAAAATGAAGTAGAAAGTGAAGTAGAAAAACCTAAAACAGGAAAAGCTACTGAAGATAAAGATAAACCAGGGCTAAATAAATCAAGGTTAGAAGAGTTTGCTGGTTCTGTAAAAAATACATTAAGTGGAATTTTTGGATTTGGGAAAAAATAAGACTTAAGATAAAAATTATAGGTTCGAGGAGCTAAATGGGCTCTGTCCCAGGAAGTGTGTAAATTCAAAATAGGCCCCTAAATTCTACCCTCAAATTTTATCAAAAAATGAGCCATAGCCTCGCCCCAATTTTGAATGGGCATAT
>JAYUJO010000105.1:0-19394 GCA_043765215.1 Rickettsiales bacterium
GGCCAAGAACTGCTGTACCATTAGTTATGACAGCTACAGTATTGCCTCTTGCAGTATATTTATAAATATTTTCTACATCCTTGGCAATCTCTAGGCATGGGGCAGCAACACCAGGAGAATAGGCAAGGGCTAAATCATGTTGAGTTGCAAGTGGTTTGGTCGGTTGTAGAGAAATTTTACCTGGTTTTTCGAACTGATGATATTCTAACGCTTTAAGATATTCAGGTGATTTTGAATTATCCATATTAAATCTTGATTTTAAATTATAATTACAATGAAAGTTTGTTTAACCTAGAATATACACTAGAATTGATAATGACAAGATCGAAAAGATTGTTGTAAATGTAATTATTGAAGACATAGTTTCTGGGTCGCCACCAAGTTGACGAGATAATATGTAAGAAGAGCTGGCACACGGCAGGCAACTGAATAAAATTCCCACAGATTTTGCAGTGCCAGTGATGTTCATTAGCCACAATATGGCAAAAGTAGCTAAGGGTGTTATAACCAATTTAACACCACTTGTTAAAAGTATTTGCTGAAAATGTTTCGGATCGATTTTGAGTTTAATGCTAGCACCAACGATTAACATACCAATTGCAAAGGCAGAATCAGCAATTGTTTCCAAAGTATTTGCTATTCCTGAATTAAGCGTAAATTTAAAATAATTAAAAATAAAACCTAAAAAACTAGCTAAAATAAAAGGATTAAGAACGATAGATTTTACTAATAAAGTTGCTCCTCTGATTTTGGACTGATCATCGTTTTTTGGAAGATAATAATAAAATATCATTATTGCCGAGATATTAGTCAAAGTTAGTAGATATGGGGATATTGTAGCAATGATAGTTAATCCCTCACTATTAAATAATGCGCCTCCTACTGAAAAGAAAATGTAACTATTATATCTAGTTGCCCCTTGAAACACTGAGGTAAATTGAACTTTGTTATAATCAAATTTAGATTGATATAATACTAATAAGCCAGAAATTATAAGATTTGATAAAATAAGTGCTATAGTTAATTTAATTAAACTAGGTGCATTAAAATCTACTTTTAAACTATGTTTGAATAATACAGTTGGAAATAAAATATAAAAGGATAATTTTTCTAAACCTCGCCAAAACTCATCAGATTTTAACCATTTTCTTCTGATTACACTTCCAAGAAGGGCAATCAAAAATATAGGTAAAACACCATTGAAAACATTAATCATAATTATGAGTTTGTTGAAACTTTAAGAATATAGTATATTACTATAGCAAAAATTCAATATAAAGGCAATAGTATGACAGAAAAAATTATTTATCATTATTTATCATTATGAAATAATTGATAACTAATTAACCAAACTATTTTTGAATAACTATAGTATTGGCAATTTTATCATGAAAAGCCATATTACGTTTATTAGTTATTACTGACCACATTCCAAGCGGAGTAACAAAATAACCTAAAAATCTTTTAATTAATCGGTAAATTGATGGGGTAGAGAAGTCATCAGCATCAACTACTCTCATTCTTAAAAAGATTTTACCTATGCTTGCGTTAAATTTATGCCAACAGATAACGAAATATGCACCTATTATTGTAATATAAAGGAAAACTGTAATGAATAAAAATGTAATAATGCACCAAATATTCTTGTAGATTGTTGCATCTATAGTAAGTTGCATTATATTAAAATTGGAATTATTTTTCAATATTTCAGAATTAAATAAGAAACTTTTAAATAAGCCAATAATTATATGTTCAGTTATTAATTGACCAATTATTGGCAGAAATGCAGAAATTACAATTAAATCTAGCATTATTGAAAATAGTCGTGGAATAAATTTACAGTAAACTATCTGCTTTTTCATATTTTATATTTCTTTAATTTTATTGTCAAAATTCATTATTGCTAATAATTTTACAGTAAATAATAAACTAATAAATGCAATGATTAATATCAATATTGCAGTAGAAAAAAGATATCCATTATAAAAATAACTAGAAATAGCCACAGCTCCAGCGCAAATTAAAGCTCTTGATGACATAATTATAGAAGAAGCCAACCCTTTATTATCTGGAAATATGTCTAGGGATTTTACAAATATAACAGGATAACTAATAGCAGAACCAGCTCCGTAAATCATCATCGAAATACTGGTAAAATAGGGATTAACGCTAAATATTGATACTGTTAATAAAATAATGCTAGCTAAAACCATTAAACCAATACCACAAATAACAGAGTTTCTCATGCCAATATAATTATTAATTCGAGCGCAAAAAAAGCTAAATATACAAAATATAGAAACAATTAAGCCCTGATGACAAGCATAAGTAATCACACTAAGACCATAGGTATTAATATATAAAAAAGAACTACAAGCAATAAATGCCATCCAGCCTGAAAAGAATAAGCTTGGAATTAACGATGAATAAATAAATTTTTGATTAGAGGAAATGATTATAAAATCTTGAGATATTTTCTTAAATAAAAATATTGATCGATCTTTTTTTGTTTCAGGTAGAAAATAATATAATAAAATCCAGGAAAATACTGATAAAACAGCAATTATTGTGTAATTACCCCGCCAGCCAAACCATTCATTAATAAATCCACCTATTACTGGTGCAGCAGATGAAAAAATCGTAATCAAAGAATTCATAATACTGATGATCTTGGTCGATCTTTCTGCATTATAAGCATCAGCCACCATCGTAAATGCAACAACTGCAGAAGTGCTAGCACCAAGGCCTTGAACAAACCTAGCTAATAATAAAAACTCAATATTGTCAGCAAAAGCGCATCCACAAGCTCCAACGGCCATAATAGCATTACCATAAAGCATAATTTTCCTTCTGCCATAAATATCAGATAAGGGCCCATAAAATATACTAGATAAGCAAAATCCGAAAAAATTAACAGCAATAGTCATTTGCGTTAGCGCTACTGAGATTTTAAAATATTCGGTGATATATGGAAAACTAGGAATAGAGATGTCTACTTCAATGCAACATGTAAGCAAAGATAGAACTAGTAATGAGGGTAAAAATTTCATCTATTATTTTAAATGTTTTTTTATTAAATTAATAAAATCAGCTTCATTATCGTGTTGATATCGATTAAATTCATGTCCCCATACTGTTTTTGGAAATGTTTTATCATCTTTGTATCTTGCAATAATATGCACATGCATTTGTGAAACAACATTACCAATATTGGCAATATTTAATTTATCAGGTTGTAGATACGCTTTTAAAAACATACATACCAGCATTATCTCCTTATTTAATTGTAAATATTCTGCATCAGATAGATCGGTTAATTCTACAATATTGTTCAAACGCGGTACAAGAATAAGCCATGGATAATCAACATTATCTATTAAACGAAGTTGACATAATTCAAGATCCAAAATAAATTTACTATCTTCTGCAAGCTTTTGATTAAGTATAAAATTCATAACTATAATTATTTTTATTTAAGTTTTTATTCCAATTATTCTGTCAATAACTTTAGCAAAAGCCCCATTGCCAAGGACATTCATGCCAGTTATAATTGGATCAAATAATATATATAATGCAGTGATTAATGAAAGCATTTCTGTATTAAAACCAAGATATTGTTCAAGAATTGGTAGCATGACAATAATTCCGCCACCAGGAATTGCTGCAACAGAAAATTTTGCTAAAACAAAATATAATGTAAATATAAAAAACGTATAAATATCAGGCATAGCAAAATTATAATTTTTCAAAATTGCAAAGGCAAAACATGGAATGGCTATGCAATCACCTATTAAATGAATATTGACTGTTACTGGTATAATTGTTTGTACTAAACTTTTATTTCTAGCATTGTTACTAGCTCCAATGATAGTCAATGGCATGCTAGCGGCGCTAGACATTGTGCTAAAACCACTAAGCGCTGCGGGTAACATGTTTTTAATTGAAACAAATGTGCGAGTAATGTCAAACTTTTCAACAGTAAAATATATGCAAAATATATAGATTATTTGTGATATAGCAATAATAGCAAATATCAATGTATAATCTTGCATTATTTGACTAATAGTACCATCAAACTTCATCTTTATAACATAGCCAGCAATGAATATTGGAATTAGAAAAGTAATAAATTTTAATAATAAGTTAACTATATTTTCTAATTTAACACTAATATTTGTGGCAAAAATAATATTGATTTTAGCAGTCAAAATACCAAGAATAATGCCGCTAAACATTGCGTAATGATTAGCTATAAAACTTTTTATTTCAAACAAAACATTACCTTTTAAACTATTATGCTCACTTGGCATAATTAAAGACAAATCAAGGCTATAAATAATAGAGCCCACAATATGACTATATGATGTAGTAATAAAGTTTAAAACTATTACTCCTATGAAAATTATGAAAATAATTTTGGATGCATCATTGGCTAAATTAACTGATGCTTTAAATAATAAACAAAAAATAATAGCTGGTAATAGAAAAATGATTATCGATTTTATTGTTAGACTAATACCAAATAATAATTCTGCAACATTAACTGGAATATAATTTCCGAAAATAACGATAATAGATATTATTCCTATTAATAAAATAGGCATTTTGTAAAACATATATTTTTGTAAAATAATTTTTATGTTGGTAAATTGTATGATTTAGAAAATTTCATTTGTAGGATAAAAAACAGATGCAAAATATCATCTACCAAGCAATTTGTCTAATCTTTTTTTCGGTAATTAAAATAATGTGTCAACATAAATATAATTTTTTATCAAAAATTGACTTAAGTTATGCACAAAATAATTTTTATTATATAATTATAAATATTAAAGTAAGATTTTTTTTAGTATTTTATCAATATCTTAAGCAATAAGCCAGTTTCAACTATACGCTTACTTTTTAATCATTACACTTGAAGACTTTATGTTAGTTAGGTAATCGAACTTGTTCTACATATTATTCACATACTTATCCACAAACAATGTGGATATTAACAAAATAAATAAATTGAAATTAATTCATCAGCCAATGAGATTAAGAATTTGAATAAGTTATGAATAGTGCAATGATAGCTAATGCTTGCAAAATAACTCGAAGTGACATTAATTTTGTAGAATATTTTTTATTAAACTCCTTGCCCATAGCCATAGATGCAACGCCCAGGAACAATATTATAGTTGTGAATAAAGTAAATAATATAATAAACAACATAAACAATAATAAAAAATTTGAATATAACTATATTAAATATCTATTCAAGCAAACTGTCAATAATTATTACGCATTGATCGGTGCAATTAATATGTTGACAAAAAATGCAAATTATAATAAAAATAGCTCATGGAAAATAACACGCATTAGATCATTATGAAACGTACATTTCAACCAAGTAATCTTGTAAGAAAAAGAAGACATGGCTTTAGAGCTAGAATGGCTACAGTTGGTGGCAGAATTGTTATTAAAAATCGTAGAGCTAAAGGTAGAAAAAAACTTACTGCTTAAGCTATAGTGAATATTATATCATTAAAAAATCAAAAACAATTTGATTTTGTTAATAAAAGCGGGACTAAAAAACATAGTGCTCGCTTTATTCTTATTTATACCAATAAAATTCCTGATTTTATCATTGACCAAAATTCTTTTTTAGGTTTTGGTATGAAAGTTAGTAGAAAATATTCAAAAAAAGCAGTAATTCGAAATAAAGTTAAACGTCGTATTCGTCACATAATGTCTCTTCTATCAAATGATACATCCATTGATATAAAAAACAAATCACTCATCATAATTCCAAAAAATGGTTTTGATAAGACAAATTTTGCCAATTTATATGATGATTTTAAGAAAATATTCTAATTATTTAACCCCAGTTACGGATATTTTTACTTATCCATAACTGAAATATTAGAAGAAATCAGGCTTAGAGCGGTCTAAACCTGATTTAATTTTGAATAATTTTTACTTTTTATTTTATTTGTTTATTGATCCCTGATTATTCCTATCTTCCCCAATAATGGTTAAGCAAAAATTATCCACTGTTGGGTTATTTACTTTATATTAAGTCTCTTTAAAACCTCTCGGTAAGCCGAAATAACTTTTTCAGGATCCTCATAGGCAACTTCATAACATAATTTCTCATTGCTATACATATCCCATAAACGGCATGTGTCAGGAGATATTTCGTCGACCAACATTGAAACAAAATCCTCTCCATTAAATACACGGCCAAATTCGAGCTTCACATCGACCATACGAATACCAATGCCAGCAAATAGTCCAGCTAAAAAATCATGAATTCTTAGAGCAGTCGTTTTTATCTCTTTAAGCTCATATTTATTTAACCAATCAAAACTAATGATTTGCGCTTCATTAATAATAGGATAGTTTAAATCTTTGTTTTTAATTTTAAAGTCAATGATTGGTGATTCAAATACAAAACCATCCTCCATACCAAATTCAGTTACATAGCGTCCCGAAGCAATGGTAGATATATGAATTTGAATGGGGTAAATATCTACAAATTGTATTAATTGACGCTTCATATTAATTTTTTCAATCATATGATTATCAATGCCAATCATATCCAATTTCTGCATGATATATGCAGATATAGCATTGTTAATAGCGCCTTTACCAGATACTTCAATAGTTTTATCTTTAGATAAACGCATTGTATCTTCAAATGACATTATTAATGCATAATCTTCATCAGATTGATAAAGTGTTTTACTAGTGCCTTTATAAATTTTTTCTTTCATATGTTTTAAAATATTTTTCGAAATAAAAGTTGCAATACAACCCAACTTGCAACTACCGCGCTAATTGCAATTATAGTACCAATTATAGAAATAATAAAACCGATAATAATAACCAGACCATCTCGATTAAGCAAACCAAGGGTCATTACACTAATACCCAGAGCTGGAACAGAATTGGTAAAGGGAATAGGCAGTGCTACAATAATTGCTGCAATAATACTTATTAAGCCTACAAATTGTTGAGCATAAATAGTTTTAGCTATAGAAAATCTAGGTTTAACATAGCGCTCAATTGTAATAATAATCGGTACTATCTTATTGCAAATCATTATAATTGTCGAATTTTTTATTTCATAATTATTCACCATATTTGGCAGCCATACTTTATTACTACCCATTAATAATTGTAGTGATAAAACAATTAATGGAACGCCCATTATAGTTGTAAATCCTGGAGGGTAAGGCAAAGGAACTGCCACTGGAAAAGAAAAAAATATAATAGCTAATAAAATACCATTTTCATGAAATTCTTCAATTATTTCAGATATTTTAGTTGCTCCTTCAGGTGATATTTGACCTAAAGATTTTAAAGTTGTGGAGGCTGGAACAGTTTCCAAAATTTTAGCATTTTTATTAAACATTGATAATTTGATCCTATTTAATCTTTAATGTAATTTTTTAGTATAATATCCTTGCTATAAAAGATATAGTAATTTTAACTAAATTTCAGTAATAAAGCTAATTTAAAAATTAATCATATATCATAAGTTGACTTTGATAAAATTTAAATTAACTTCGGATGCAGGCGCTCCAACAATTGATAGAGTTGGTTTAGAAGCAAAAATATTATTAGCGCATGTTTTAAGGTCAATTAATTTTGTATTGTAAATAACATTCATTACTTCTTGCTCTGGAATATATTTATCAAATAATGCGTAACTTTTACCAATTTCCTCTGATTTATATTCAGGCTTTTCTTCTGCCATTAATATATTAGACTCTAATTGTGATATAGCCCGCGTTAGTTCCTCTTGAGTAATATCCTGTTTTATTTTATCAATTTCGTTACCAATATTATCTAGTAAGCAATTAACTTTACCATGTTCAGTTGCAGCATATATATTAAATATACCACTATCACTATAAGAATTAAGCCAGCTACCAACGCTGTAAGCAAGTCCCAAATCTTCACGTATTTTTTGAAATAAACGAGATGAAAAACCGCCACCAAATATGATTGATAATATTTGAGAATGGTAATATGAGTGAATATCAGAATAAGATTGTCCCTCAAAGCCAAGAGCAATGGTTGTTTGTTCTAAATCTTTATTAATCAAATGATAGCCACCAACATATTTTGCTTTAACCAATTCTCTTGGCTCTTGTGCTGTTGAAAAAGAATTAAACATTTTCTCAATCATAGCTAAAATCACATTATGTTCAACCTGGCCAGCTATAGAAATGACTATATTATTCGTAGTATAATGTTTATTAATATAATTTTGAAAAGAACTTTTATCAAACTTTGCGATTGTATCAACCGTGCCTAAAATTGATCTAGCTAGTGGATGTTCACCATAAGCTAATTCATAAAGTTTCTCATGAGCTAAATCATCAGGGTTATCCTTAACCTCAGCAATTTCCTGAGATATAACATCAAATTCTTTCTTTATTTCTTCATCACTAAATAATGAATTTTGTAAAATATCAGATAAAATGCTTAAAGCCAAATTAACATGCCGAGATAAAACTTTAGTATAATAAACAGTATGCTCACGACTGGTATAAGCATTGAAATGCCCGCCGATAGTATCAAATTCTCGAGCAATTTGACTAGCATTTCTGCTATTAGTTCCTTTAAAAGCCATATGCTCTAAGAAATGAGACATTCCTACTTCATCAATTGATTCAAATCTACTGCCAACCTTGACAATAATATTAATGGATACCGAATTAATATGAGGCATTGAATAAGTGACAACATTCAATCCTTTACTAGTTTTACTATGCTTTAAGATCATTTAATAATATTCTCTAAAATAGTTGTTAATTTTTGTGATATTATAGATATATCGTAATTTTTATTTAATTTTATATAAGCATTTTGGCTTAAATTCTTAGCCAATTGTGGTTCATTAATAAGTTTCTCGATAGTAATTGCTATATTATTAGATAAATTAATATATTTTGTTGATACATCAATATTAACAATTAATCCATCTTGCTTATCTTGAATAATTTCCTGAGGTCCACCTGAATTTGTTGCAATTATTGGCTTTGAAAATAACATTGCTTCAAGAAGAATAATACCAAAAGGCTCATCTAGAGATGGAAGGCAAAAAATATCTATATCTTTAAAAAATTGCGCTTTATCATCCACCCAACCTTGAAATATAACATCCTGATTTATATTAAGCTCTATTGCTTTATTTTTCAATATATCCTTTTCAATTCCATCGCCACCTAAATGTAACTTAATATTGTAATTTTTATTTTTAAGAATAGATATAGCTTCAATCAAATGGATAAAACCTTTCTTTTCAACAAAACGACCAATAGACCCAATAATAATTGGTGAATTAAATTCACGGCTAGAATATTTGTGAGTAATATTAATCATATTAGGTAGCATATGAATTTTTTGAGAATCTATATTACTTAGACTCAAATGTTGATTTAACTTATTGGTCAAAGTCAATATATGATCACATTTTTTTAAATGCTTAACGCTATAATTATGAGCCACACCTATAATAGGAATTTTACGATTTTTAAAAAAAATAGCAAAATTAATTGCTCGGTTACCATGACAAATAATGATGTCTGGCTTGTAAAACAAAATTAATATTCTAAAAATTAATTTAGAAATAATGCACCATGAACCTAAATTAAGTAGACGATAACTATTTAAAATGAAATAATTGATTCTAGCATTGAAGCTAGTAATGTTAATGACTTGATGATTTTGCAGGGTTAATGCTTTTGAATAATCTAGAAAAGCTTGCTGAATGCCGCCTAAATCTCTAGACATCATCACATTAAAAATTCGCATATATTATAATGATTGATTATTAACAATATTCATTAAATTTTCTAAATTAACTTCTTGCTCTAAAGATGAATCTAAATCTTTTAGTTTATAACTATTATTATTCATTTCATCGCTGCCAATAAATATACTGTAGCGAGCATTAGCATTAATTGCCACTTGCATACGTTTACTAATTTTTCCAGTAAATTCAATATTAACGGCAATATTATTAAGACGAAGTTGCTGAGCTAATTTAATTGAATAATCAAAACTTTCACTGTCAATAGGTAGAATGAATACTGAACGCTCTCGGGCAATATTAAAATCTTTTAATAATAAAATACGCTCAACCCCCATGGCAAAACCAATCGATGGAATTTCATTTTTATCTCCCATTAAACAAGAAAGCCTATCATAACGTCCTCCAGCTAAAACAGAAGTTTGCGCTCCTAGTTTGATGGTAGTAAATTCAAAGGCTGTATGTGAGTAATAATCAAGACCCCTAACAATTTTTTCATTAATAATATAATTAATATTTAAGTCATTTAAATATTTTTGAACATCATTAAAATAGGATAGTGACTCACTGGTATAAAATTTTGAAATTAATGGCGCATCACTAACAATTTTTCGATCGCCTAGATCCTTTGAATCAAGAATACGCATGGGATTTTGCGTTAATCTATTTAAACTATCTGTTGATAGGTCATTTGAATATTGCGAAAAATATTCAATCAGTGCAGCTTGGTAATTTTGCCTGGATATATTGCAGCCAAGTGAGTTTAGCTCTAAAGTTACATCATTTAAACAGCCAAGTTCTTTAAGAATATGAGATGCTAAAGAAATTATTTCAGCATCAGAATAGGGCGTATTTACACCAATATTTTCAAAGTTTAACTGATGAAATTGTCTTTGTCTTCCTTCTTGAGGCCTGTCATAACGAAATAATGGACCAGATGAAAATAATTTTAAAGGCAAATCTTGCTTTAATCCATTGGAAAGAATGGCCCGCATAATTGAAGCAGTAAATTCTGGACGAAGTGACAATATTCTCCCTTTTTTATCTTGAAAACTATACATTTCTTTAGAGACAACATCAGAACTGCTGCCAAGTGTTCGATCAAAAACACTAGCAGATTCAACGATTGGAGTGCCAAATCCTTGAAAACCATAAAGTTTAGATATATTAAAGGCAACATTCTCAATATGCTTATGCGCCCTATATTCTGCAGGTAGTAGATCTTTCATACCCCTTAAAGGAGCTAGCTTAATTGTCATTTTTAATAATCAATTCACTCTGATTTTCATTGTATTTAGGCATTCTTCTTATAAATCTCTTAACATATTTATATTCCTTGATTTCATCAATAGTTTTGCCGTTCACTTTAAAATCAATATTATCAGAATTAATTTTCAATGTTATATCAGCAGTGATTTCTTCATTATTAGTGTTTTTCTTGAAACTATTGAGAAACTTTAAGCCATTATTATTAATAGCAATCACTAATTTGTCTAGATAATTTGGATCAATATAAAAATTCTCAATTATTAAACTTCTTAAACCCGAATCATAAGCTTTCTTAATACTTGGAACTAAAGTAGTTGGTGAAGTTATTATAGCATATGAATCTAGGCTATTATCTTTTATTTTAGTTTCCAATTTTAAACCAAAATCATTAAGAGTATTATTAGTTAATATTGTATGTGCGTCATTTGGTATATTATAAATATAGTTTATACTAAATGAAAAACTTTTTGCCATCATATATTTTTTAACTAACTCATCTAAGCCAGTGATTGAAAAATTTTTAATTATTGGAAATATGTTTTTCTTAGCATATTCAAGTCCAAGATCAGCCATTTGAGCTCTAGCCTCATCTTTAAACTCATTGGTAGAAGAAAATCCAGTCACAGCGTTAATGATATTACCATCATGTGTTAATTTTAATGAAGAAGAAAAACGACTATTAGGGGATTTGCCATTTTCTGTAAAATTAAATGAATATATATCTTTGTTCACATCAAATTGCTGCAGAGCTTTAATTGGATTTAATGTACCTTTTACAACTGCTGCCAAATTATCCATATGTTGTTTATAAAGTTTTATAGATATATTATTTTTATAATTATGAGCCTGAGTAACCCCAATTATTCTTCCTGTTAGTTCATAGTAATCTTTTATCTGAATAGCATCTTCTTGATAATTAGGCTGATTTTTAATAAAATTTGGCACAATATTTTGCAGAATATAGTCAATATATTCTCTAGGATTGTAGGAATAATTGATATTTTCTAAATCAGATTTAAAATCAATTCTATAAAAACCTTCTTCACTCAGAGCGCAAGTAAATTTTATTGTTGACCCTTCAGAACTATATAAATGATTTAAATCTTTTTGACTGTAAATAGTAAGCTTACCCGCTGTAAACTCAAAGTTTAAATTGTCATAATCTTTATCAAGTAAAATAGCTCTAAAATTATATTTTTGACTAGGTGATGAGATAATAATTCCTGTTTCAGGAGTTCCAACTTTTGCATTTCCACCAAAATATATTTGAATGAAATTATTTATTGGATTATAACCAAAATAGATGATATCACTAGTAACTTTAAAATCCTTAGAGTTAGGAAATAAAACAGCATTTTTTAATTTTGCTCTAAATAAAAATCTATCTAATTCAACATCTTCAGGCTTAACGTCAAATACAAAGCCATATTGGCCATTAGGATCTAAACAATCTCGTTTGAAAATATATTCAAATCTAAAAGCAAAAAAAATGTATGACAATATTATTATTGCAATAAAAGTAGGCAACACAACGCGGCGTCTGAATCTTAAATCGTCTATTTGAGCTTGAGTTAATTCCATAATTTATACAAAGTTTATATCTTTTCTTAATTTTAATATTCCGCAAACATTTAGCAAAACTAAAAGTCCACTTAATAAACCCATGATTATTATTAGATTCGTTTGTGAAAAGTTACAAAAGAATATAAAGGCAAAAATTGCATACATCAAGTATAAAATTTTTCCATATTTTGGACTAATAAATTGAGCGCATTTAGTTCCAGCAGCCAGATATGCAATAATAGTAGTATATCCTGCAAAAAATAATAACAAAGTCATGAAAAAATCACTATATGGAATATAATTTGATAGTAATTGCGCCACAATATCAGATGGCTCATAATCATTTAATGTATACCAAGCACCAGTCACGCCAACCATAACATTAGTCAATATACATATTATAGCATCAGTAAATATAGCATATATTGATAATATAGCCTGAACCTCTGGTTTAGTTATTGTGGTTTCACTTTGCATTATTGAATCATAACCAATACCAATATCACCTGAATAAATTGATTTTGATATGCCAAGATAAGCAGAGAGAATCATTGTACTACCCACAAAGCCACCAATTGGTGCATGACCAACAAAAGCTGAAACTAGTACAGTTTTAAAAAATGCTGGCAACATTTCTGCATTACATATAATGACATAAACAGAAAAAATAATGTAACCAATCATAAATATCGGCATAATAATAGAGCAAATATTTGCAAGCCTACGCACCCCACCAATTGAGGAATATATCACAATTATAAGAAAACAAAAAATAATTGTATAGCGATTAAATTCAAAACTATGCTCAATACGATCAACTATGATAAGAAAGCTAGAAATTTCAACACCATATAAACATAATAAAAATGCGAATATATAAGCAAATATTTTAGGTTTAAATGCCTTTTGCAAAAAATACATTGGCCCGCCTGTGAAGCTGCCATCAGGATTTTGAATGCGATATTTAACACCTAAATATATTTCAGAATATTTTAACAACATTCCACTCAAGGATGCAAGAATGGTCCAAAATATACTACCCGGACCGCCAATCATTATGGCAGTACAGATTACTACGATATTGCCAAGGCCAACCATGCCTCCAACTGATGCAAAATAAAGCTTAAATGGATGAATACCATTATTATCTTTATTTTCTGCTTCAGTATAAATATTCTTAATATTTTGCTTAAAGTTGAATAAGGCTCTAAACTGCAAACCTTTTGAAACTATTGTTAAATATAGACCAGATCCAGCAATTAAAGCCCACCCGATATAACTCCAATAAAAATCATTCAAATAAGCAATAATGCTTAATGCTGTATCCATACTATTTTTTATTAAACTATTTCATTAGACTTAAAAAAAAGTTTTTTTGATTATATATAAAGCAAACATCATAATAAACCAGCAGATAAAGATTAATCCTGTATCTAACAATTCTCCATTAATACTTAAAACTTGTTTGATTAATAAATAGCCAGAAGATATAAATGCAAGTGGAGCTACTAAAAATACAGCTGGGCATTTAAATGGACGATCTACATTAGGCTGATTAAATCTAAAGATCAGTACAATAACTGCAACCACCATATAATCGGTCAAAGCTCCCATACTTGAGAGTTGTGCTAAAATATTATATGGAAATAAGCCTCCCATTAAACTTATCATTACAGTAAATATAATAATTGTTACGTAAGGACTATCATATTTGTGATGAATTTTAGCTAATGATCTAGGTAGCATCCCATCACGAGCAATAACGTAAAATATTCTAGATTGACCATAAATATTCATCATAATTACAGTCGTCATACCAGCAACAGCCCCAGCTGAAACTAAAGCAGAACCAATAACACTTCCATTTTTTGTTAATGCATAAGCTAAAGGTTGAGCATTATCTAGTTCACCAAAAGGAACGATACCAGTTAATACTGCGCCCACTATAACATAAACAATAGTAGCTAAAGATAATGATCCAATAATGCCAATTGTTAAATCTCTCTTAGGATTTTTACACTCCTCTGCAGCACTAGCTAAAGTACTAAAACCAGAAAAAGCAAAGAATAAAATTGATGAACCATATAATACATTATCAAAACCAAAAGGTATAAAATTATCCCAGTTAGTTGCATCAAAATGTGGAGCTGCAAAAACTACGAAAATTGATATTGCAGACATTTTAATAAATACTAAAATATTATTCAGCTTTTTACTTTCCTTAGTACCTAAAAATAGCATAAAACCGACAAATAAGACAATCAACATCGCAGGAAGATTAATTATTCCACCTTGAGATGGGCAATTAGCAATTGCGGCGGGAAGATATATATCTGCAGTTGCCAACATACCTTGTATATAAGCAGACCAGCTGCCCGCAACTGTAGCTGCTGAAAAACCTAGTTCAATTATTAATAAACTACCAATTAACCAAGCAAATACTTCGCCAAAAGCCACATATGAATATGTATATATGCTACCCGATGTAGGGAGCATTACTGCAAGCTCTGTGTAAACTAAAGCAATAAATATACAAGTCACTCCAGCAATTGCATAGGACAAGGTCACGGCTGGTCCTGCATATTTTGCAGCAATTGAACCAGTTAGAGCAAAAACGCCAGTTCCAACAATTCCACCAAGGCCAAGTAATATTAGGTCAAAACCTGTTAATGTTTTATGCATACCGCTAGTATTTCCAGCATCTTTCACGGACTGAAAAGATTTTTTCTTAAAAAAACTCATATATTCCTACCTAATTTTCAATTTAGTTTTTTTAGTTAATTAATTTATATCTCTTGTGATCCAGCCACCACCAAGCACTCTTGTTCCTTTGTAAAAAACACAAGCTTGTCCGGGTGTTATTGCTTTTTCTTCTTGTAAGAGAATGACTTCTATTTCACCACTTTCATTTATTTGTAGTTTTGCATTAATGCCATTATTGGTTGACCTAATTTTAACAGTCACTTCAAGTTGATCTAGCGACATATCTTCAGCTAGCCAATTAACATTTTTTAAAGTAAATCTAGTTTTAATTAAATGTGATTCTGGACCAACATAAACCGTATTTGTCTCAGGGTCAATTTTTATTACATATATTGGTAATCCAGTTGCGATGCCTAAACGTTTGCGTTGACCTATAGTATAATTAATAATGCCATCATGTTGTCCTAAATCATAGCCATCAACATGAATGAAACGACCTGGAATGTCGCTACCTGGGTGAATTTTAGTTATTATATCTCGGTAATTGCCATTAGGAACAAAACAAATATCTTGACTATCTGGTTTATTTGCTACATTTAAACCGAGATCTTTAGCAAATTTACGAGTTTCATCCTTACTTTGCGCTCCTATTGGAAACATTAAATAATCAAGTTGTTCTTGCGTTGTGCCAAATAAAAAATAGCTTTGGTCTTTTTCAAGGCTAGCACCTTTATGCAGCTCTGCCACATTTTTATTCATAATTTTTTGGACATAGTGACCAGTTGCTAGAGCATCTGCCTTTAATTCTTGAGCAGCTTTTAAAAGGTCATTAAATTTAACAGATTGATTACATTTCACACATGGAAGTGGAGTTTCTCCGCGAATATAACTATCAGCAAAATCATCAATAACTTGCTCTTTAAATTTACTCTCATAATCAAATATATAATGAGGGAAACCTAAAGTATCTGCTACCATTTTTGCATCATATATATCTTTACCTGCACAACATGCTCCTTTTTTTTGCAAAATTTGACCATGATCATATAATTGAAGTGTTATACCAATCACATTATGGCCCGCTTTATGCATCATGGCAGCTACTACAGAGCTATCAACTCCACCAGACATTGCCACCACAATAGTTTTTTTAGACATAATTTGAATCAATAGTTAAAATAAATTGACAAATTGTAGTCAATTTTACTTAAAAAGGCAAGCATTGAATTTTAAATCTTAAGCAATAAATAACATTAAAATTAAATATAAGTTGCTTTATTAACCAAAAAAATAGATATAATATTTTTTACGTATATTTAAGAATAAATTTGAATAAGGTATTTATAATATGAATCTAAAAAAACTTGTCGATTTACTAAAACAAAATGATATAAATTTAATATTAGAAATTTGGAATGAATTAGATGACTATAATGGAGAATTTTATAATCTAAAAGGTGAGGTTTTAACTTATTATATTGATAATGATAAATATGAATTTTTCTGTTACATGTTAAATTTAGTCGAAAATATAAATCAAATTCAAAGTTTTTGTCAAGGATCTATTGCTGCGTATGCAATTAATAGAAGTAAATACAATTATTTTGAAAGTATTTTTAATGTTGGTGGGCGTTGCACAATTGAAGATATTAATGATTTTAGTCAAGATGGAAAAAATTATTATTTTGAATTTATGCACAATCATCAATCAAATCTCAGCGAAATAGAAATAGATGAATTTAAGACGCTTAGATGGGAGATCATAACTAAAAAAGTTTGGGTTGATAAATGGAGTAAAGCTATTTTTTTCAATAATACTGATGCATATCTTGAAAAAGAACAAAATCCAGAATCATTTAGCTATGAGGATCGAATATATAATTTATATTTCTCAATATTATATGATAATACAGATATATTAGAAATTCTATTAAATAATCTTAAAACTAACCCTAATATTTTATTAAAAAGTAAGTCACCATTATGTTTAGCAGAATCTTTAAATCATACTGATTGTATAGAGATTTTACAAAATTATGGAGCCCAACTATTTGATCATGAAAAAGAAGAAATTGAGCGCGATCAATATGATTCAGAAAGTTTTGATATTGGTTTTACATCTGAATTTGAAGAGGACTTGCAACCAACAGGGAATATTTCGGATTTATTAGAAAGAGAAATTCATGCTAAAGAAGGCGAGCTTTAAAATAAATTTAAAGCCAATTATTAGCTATTATTTCAAATATATAATTATAACTTGATTAATAGCTAATAATATTATAAAAATTGCAGGTTAGAAAATTATCAAAATGATATCATGAATTATAATATTACAAATCTAATCGCAGCAATTATATTATCTGTAGCGATTGTTTTTGGCTGGCAACATTTCTTTGAAAGACCACGTCTTAAGGAAATTGCTGAAAATAATAAAGCCTATAATGAACAAATGGCCTTATTGAAGAAAAAAATACCTGAAAATAAGGAAATAAAGTTCATCGATAGAGCAGAAACTGTTAATTCAAGTCAGCGTATTAAAATTAATTCAAATGCTTTATCTGGTTCAATTCCTTTGCAAGGCTTAAGATTTGATGATCTTACTTTGCTCCGTTATAAGCAAAACCTTGATGAAAATAGCCCATCAGTAGAATTATTTTCACCATCCAATAGTGAAAATTCATATTTTGCAGAAATAGGTTGGAGGAGTAATGATCTTTCCATTAATTATCCAGATAATAATACAATTTGGCAAGCAGATAAAGAAACTTTAGGAGAAAATGAAACTATAAATTTCAAGTGGATAAATCAACAAAATGTAAAATTTAATGTTTCTGTTACGCTGGATGATAATTATCTTTTTACCATTAAACAATCAATTGAAAATCATTCAGGTAGACCAATATCAACTCAAAGCTATGGATTGATTAATAGATCATATGAACATAAACCAGATAATATGGTTAATATTCTGCATCAAGGAATGATTGGAGCTATTAAAGGTGAGCTTCAAGAATATTCTTATGATAAAATTAAGGATAGCAAAAAACAAAGCTTTAGCGGCGAAGTTAATTGGCTGGGTATTACTGATAAATACTGGTTAGCTGCAATGATTCCAGATAAATCAGAGCAATATAGTGCCAATTATAATTACGCTATAAAAATTGGGGTTGATAAATATCAGGCTGATTTTATTACTAATAGCAAATTAATTGAAGATGGGGGTAGTTTTGTAATTACTCATCATTTATTTGCTGGAGCTAAAAATGTAGACTTGCTTGATAAATATGAGCAGCAATATGGTATCAAATTATTCGATAGAGCCATTGATTTTGGTTGGTTTTATATTTTAACCAAGCCAATTTTTAATGCGATGAATTTTTTCTATAGTTATGTAGGAAATTTTGGCATTAGCATCATGATCGTAACCATTTTGATTAAATTAGTGATGTTTACTCTGGCTAATAAATCCTATCGCTCTATGAAGAAAATGAAGAAACTTCAGCCAGAAATGATGCTTTTAAAAGAGCTTTACGCGGAAGATAAAGCACGTTTAAATCAGGAGGTGATGGGCCTATATAAAAGAGAAAAAGTAAATCCTATATCGGGTTGTTTGCCTCTTCTTGTGCAGATTCCAGTATTTTTCTCAATATATAAAGTTTTATATGTAACGATTGAGATGCGTCATGCGCCATTCTTTGGCTGGATTAGAGATTTATCAGCTCCAGATCCAACGACAGTATTTAATTTGTTTGGCTTGCTGCCATTTACGTCGCCAAGTTTCCTTATGATTGGCGTTTGGCCATTATTTATGGCTCTGACAATGTATTTTCAACAAAAAATGAGTCCGCAACCAGCGGATCCCGTTCAAGCGCAGGTGATGAAATTCATGCCGCTAATGTTCTTATTCATGTTTAGTGGTTTTCCAGCTGGATTATTAATTTACTGGTCATGGAACAATATTTTATCAATTGTGCAGCAATCATATATTAATAAATTGGATAAAAGTGATTAAGCTTAATAAATTAAAAATTAATATAGTTTTGAGTGAATA
>JAYUJO010000106.1:0-2304 GCA_043765215.1 Rickettsiales bacterium
AAACTTAGTGAAATATTACATCAACATCATGGTAAGAAAGTAAAAATTTTGATTGATGAATATGATTCTGCAGTTAATAAAGCATATATTGATGAAAATATAGATTCAAAAGATATTCAAAAAATAATTAATTTATATAGAGATTTTTTAAGTCCTGCTCTTAAAAGTAATGATTATTTAGATAAAGCAATATTAACAGGAATATTTAAATTGGCTAAGGCAAATATATTTTCAGGTCTGAATAATGTAATTAGTCATAGTATGGGTGATATAGAATTTGCCCAATATTATGGTTTTACTCAAGAAGAAGTAGAGAAGTTATTAGAAGTATACAATGTTGATTCAGAAATGGCCACATTAATTAAAGATTGGTATAATGGTTATAACTCAGGAGAACTTCAAATATATAATCCTTGGTCTGTAGTTAATGTATTAAACAAATACCAAACATATAGTAAAAAAATCGGGCTTAAATATAATAAAAATGATGTATTAGGCAATTATTGGGGAGAGAGCGGTAATATGGCGTTTGTGATGCCGCTACTTAAACATAAAGATATTAAAAGTCAAATTGAAACTTTGGCTTCAGGAGGAGGTATATATTTTAATGCGATTAATGAGCTTAGCGTAGAAGATTATGTAGAATTTCGTAATATGATATCGCTTGGCCAAAATTATTACATTACCTTAAAGGGTATGAATGTATTGTTCTCTTACTTATTAGCTGGTGGTTATTTTACGCATGATAGGCAATCGGATTTATATTTTTTACCTAATCAAGAAGTAAAAGACTATATTCAAAGTAAGTTAGCAGAATATTATGAGCGCCAGTATAATATTGATTTAAATAATATACATGCTGTTACAGATCAAATTCAACTAATATTTGATGCTAAAACATCAAAAGATTACAACATTACTGAAGCGAATCTAACTAATAAATTAATCAAATTATTTCAAAATCTGCCAAATTTTAACAGAGTTAGTAAAGATATAGTCGATATAAAATCAGGGGAATATAACATTCATGCTAATGAAGCAATGCTGCAAACTATAGTAAATTATACAGCGCTGCAATTAAAAAAAATAAATCAATTTGGCACCGAAGTATATTTAGGAAATGGTCGAGTTGATCTTTTTATGGTTCATCAACAATCAAATAAAGTAATTATAATTGAATTTAAATATGATAAGCAAGAAGCTAATTCGGCAATAGAACAAATTAAAGAAAAGCAATATGCAAAGCCAATGCCTAAGGGATATGAGGTTATTCAAATAGGTATTAACGTTGATTATGATAAAAATGTTAATGTAAAAATAGACTCACAATATGTTTATCATGATAATGATAAAGCAAATAGTCAAATAACTATGGCAGAAATAGATAGTGATAATATTTTGGATCTTACTATTTTAGATAATAATACTCAATTTGTAGATAAAATAACTATAATAGGTGATGATTCTGATCACGCTTAGTTAGATTGAGATTTATCTTTTGTAGAATTATAAATTTGGAAAATATTAAAAAAACATATATTATAATAAACTAGATAAAAAATCTTTTGTAAAAAAATTATAATTTAGGATTAAATTTGATGGGAACATATTTAGCTACAGGAATCACGCAACAAATTACAATTGATAAAAGAGATATCAATTATTCTGATATTACAATTGATAAAATCGCTGAAAAATTAAAAGATGAGATAAATCTTGATTTTTATGATTATAGCGAAGACTCAAAAGGGTGGTATTGGAAAATAAAACCTAAAAAGCTTGAAGATAATTTAGTAGGTTTTTTAACGCAGCAATTTAAGATGTATCAAAGTAAAACTGACAGTTATATGCAGAAGGTAATTGATAAATTAGAAGAAATTACTAATGGAGAAGAAATAATAGAATTAGCCGAAAGTGCAACTTTAATAAATTTTCAATTAGTTGATCAATTAATTGATTATGTAACAGTTGAACGTAATAATGGATTTAAGGAGAATATAATGACATCTTATAGTTTAATTGCATATTTTATGGATGGAAAAATTATGACAGAAGGTTTGGGTAATAGTTTAAGATATTTTGAGACAAATATACGCATGCAAAGAGATAAATACCCAATAGCAGATTGTATAAAAATACTGGTTACTAGTTAATAAAAGGGTTAAATTTATGACCAATATATCCCCGCGCGTAGACATTGCATTTAAAAAAATCTTTGGAGTTGAAGAGAATAAGGATTTGCTTATATCTTTAATTAACTCAATAGTATCAGAGGAGGATCAGGTATCGACGATAACTTTACTT
>JAYUJO010000107.1:0-6116 GCA_043765215.1 Rickettsiales bacterium
TATGCCCTCGCTTTTTCTTTTGTCATTTTTTCTTACTTCCTTTTTGTTGATTTTGTTCATCATTAACTGTCCCGTTTACTATAGCCACACCACTTTGATATAATTCTAATTGGTTTAACAATGATTTTTAATATAATATTGTTACTCCTATCGCATTATAATCGAACATATAAAATATAAATAAAAAATTGCACTATTTATAAAGATAGGTTCTGAGCCTTGCGCGGGGATCTATTTTTATGATATTTAGTTTCTGCACAGAGGATAACATGCAAAGCAAAGAGTCTCCTTCTGCAAGTAGATGATAGACCTAATAATGGGTCCATTTTAAAATCCCTCGAATCAATAAATTAAACCTTTACAGGCATAATTACGAAATTATCTTTAGAATCTGTTGATGGTTTAATTAATATTGGCGAATAGGAATCTTTGAAATATATTTCTACTTGTTCTTCTTTAATTGAAGATAAAACATCACTTAAATATTTAGGGTTAAAGCCGATTGCGACATCTTCTCCAACATATTGACAAGTTTCGCTATAATTTAATTCCTCGGTTGCTGCTCCTTTAGCTTCTCCACTTGCAGTCACCTTAAGTGAAGAGTCATTGACAAATAATTTAATCGCGCGGAATTTATCAATAGTCACAGTGGCCACCCTATCAATGATATCAGCCAAAATTTTAGTATTAATAGTCAGTTTGTTAACATTCTCAGTTGGAATAAAAGAAGAATATTCTGGAAATGTTCCATCGATTAATTTAGATATTAAAACGATATTATTGCATTTGAATTTAATTTTAGTACTAGATAATATAATTTCTACATCTGATTGTACATTTTTAGAATCTTTGATAATTTTCAAAAGTTCAAGTACAGTTTTTCTAGGTACTATAACACCAAACTCTTCAACATCAGTTTCAAGATCAATATTTGCTACTGATAATCTATGACCATCAGTTGAAACATTTAAGAAATTTTGACC
The DNA here is from genome assembly GCA_043765215.1 of Rickettsiales bacterium. GTDB lineage: Bacteria > Pseudomonadota > Alphaproteobacteria > Rickettsiales > Rickettsiaceae > Megaera_A. Next base: position 984 of record JAYUJO010000107.1, read on the forward strand.
ATTAACATGCATATATATGCCGTTTAAATTATATCTTGTTTCTTCTGTTGATATTGAAAAGTTTGTATATTCAATAACTTTGATTAATTTGGAACATGGTACAGATAAATTAACTACAGAATCTATATCTTCCATTGCTGGAAATTGTTTAGCTGGCAGAGTTAATAGCTCAAAACGACATTTTGTTCCAATTATTTCTAATTTATCTGAGTCAGTTTTTTGAATAAATTTAATACTAACATCAGATATTTTACGAATAATTTCAAGTAATGTGTTAGTGGACACCGTCGTTTGTCCTTCAATAATGACAACAGCGCCAATTTCTTGATTTAAATATAAATCCATGTCAGTTGCGCCAATCTCAAGGATATTTCCTTTAGCAACTAATTTGATATTACTTAATTCTGATAATACATTTCTTTTTTCAACTACAGAATTTGCAAAACCAAGAGCATGAAGCAAGTCTTTAGTATTTAAAGTGATTTCAAAATTATTTGTTACATTTTCAGTCATATATTTTTTCTTTAAAATTAGCTTTGCAATATTCTTGTTAATAATGTGATTTCTTCTCTAAAATCTGAATCAGATAACATTAATTCTTCTATTTTTTTTATAGCGTGCATAACTGTTGTATGATCTTTTTTACCAAATTTACTGCCTAAGTCAGCAAGACTTCGCGTCGTTAATATTTTTGATAAATACATAGCAATTTGCCTTGGCCTAGCTATCGTTCTTAGGCGCCGAGATGAAGACATGTCTGATACTTTAATATTATATCTAGATGCCACTTTTTTCTGAATATCTTCAACTGTAACAGTTCTCTCATTAGAGCGAAGCAAATCTCTTAAAATATCCTGCGTACTTTCAAGCGTTACTTCACGCCCAACTAATGTTGAGTGAGCAATAACTTTATTAAGTGCCCCCTCTAACTCACGTACATTTGAGGTTATTTTAGATGCTAAAAAATCAATTACATTGCGAGAAATGTTAATATTCATCTTCTCAAGCTTTGATTCTAAAATACCAATTCGTAGTTCATATGTGGTGCTATGAACGTCTGCAACTAATCCCCAACCAAGCCTGGATTTTATCCTATCTTCAACATTATCTAAATCGGTAGGTGAGCGATCACATGAGATAACCATTTGCTTATTATTATCAATGATAGCATTGAATGTATGAAAAAATTCTTCTTGCGTACTTTCTTTGCCGCAAATAAATTGTATATCATCAATCATCAAAACATCAACAGAGCGAAATTCCTCTTTAAAGGACATAATGTCCTTATTACGAAGCGCTTGAATGAAACGATACATGAATTTCTCAGCAGACATGTAAAGCACTTTTCTATCTGGATTTTTGCGACTAATATGCCAAGCAATAGCGTGCATCAAATGCGTCTTACCAAGCCCCACCCCACCATATAAAAATAATGGATTGGACTTTGTCACTGCATTATCTGCTTCTGCAATTGATAAAGATGCTGCGTATGCTAGCTCATTTGGGTTTCCTACAACAAAATTCTCGAATGTAAATCGTGGATCCAAGAATGCTGTAGTATCTTCACTAACGCTTAAAATACTATTTGAATTAACTGATTCAAATTTTGCCTGTTGATCTAAATCTTTTTTAGGCATTTCTTTGGTAATAATTTCAACTGATTTAAGATTTAAATCATGATGACACCAAAGTTCTGAAATAATATCCAAATAATTTGATCTAATCCAATCCCTAATAAAGTTACTTGGAGCTGCTAGAATTACATTTTTCTCATTTTGCACTTCAAAAAAATTAATTTTACTAAGCCAACTATTGTAAAGATCTTGCCCATAATGAGCAATCAAATCACGATTAATAGTTTTCCAAAGCTCATAATAATAAGCGTTATCTTTATATTGTGGGCTTGACTGTTCCAACTGATGCATTTTAATTAAAGTGTTATAATGTACTAAATCGTTTAAAGCGTAAAATAATTTATCTTAAAACCTAAATTTAATCAAATTTAAGCTTGCTTTTTTATTTATGTAGACAATAATATTATTATATTTTTTTTTTGCAAGATTTATAAATTATGAATGACAAAAATAGACCAAATCTTCTTAAAAGATTGCTATATCAAAGTTGTAATCGTGGTTGCAAAGAAACTGACTTAATAATTGGCAAATTTGCCAAAAAATATTTGCAAAGCATGAATGATCAGGATTTAATAATATTTGATTTAATTCTACAAATGAATGATGCAGATATTTATGATTATTATACAAATAAAAAAGAGATGCCATTAGAGTTTAAATCTAAATTAATGACTCAAATTATGGAATTCAAACCCTCATAAATAAATGATCAAAACTCAATTACCTATTTCAGCTCGTGCTTTTTATGCATGGAAACATTATGTTAATAATAGTAAAAATATATTGCTATGTGCAAGTGATGATGAGAATGCATTTAATTTATACAAACAAATTAAATTTTTTGATAAATCTAATCAAGATCAAAGTAATATACTTTATTTTCCTGCTTTAGATACAATCCCTTATGACAGAATATCGCCAAATGCTAAAATTCTCTCATTAAGAGCTCGAATATTGACTGATCTTGCTACAAATAATTTATCACCAAAATTAATAGTTACATCTGCTCATAACTTAATTTTAAAAGTACCATTACCATCAATATTTAAAAACACAACATTAAATATTAACGTTGGTAGCAAAATTGATATTGAAGCAATAATTATATTTTTAGTTAAAAATGGATTCTCGCGGGTAGCAAGCGCAGTAGAAAGTAGTGAATTTGCTGTCAGGGGTGAGATTTTAGATATAGTAACAACTAGCAATAATGGTTACAGAATAAATTTTGGATGGGATACAGTCGAATCAATCAGAGAATATGATACTTACAGCCAAATATCAACAAAAATAATCGATCATTTATTACTATCATCTGCAAGCGAAACATTACTAAACTCAGAGACTATTAATATTTTTAAAAATAATTTTTTGCAAATATTTGGCGTAAATCACATTGATAGTTCATTATATAAATCTGTGACTGATGGCTTAAAATTTCATGGCTTTGAGCATTTAACTCCCTTATTTTACAAAGAAATGGCTTTGATTTATGATTATTTAGGTGATCATGATATAATTTATGATAATTTATGCATTCAATCTATCTTGGAATATGAACATACTTATGATGATTTTTATGAATCACGATTAATTTCTAATAAAGCAAATCCAGATTCATTCTATTATGCGATACCACCAAGTCGATTAATTATTGATAGTGACACTGCTAAAGATATTCTTAAAGCTGACAATTCAATTCTATTAGAAAGTGGAGTATGTCCTGATTATTTGGCTATTAGCGATCAATTTCAGTTGTCTAAAATTGAACAAAAAACAGAATTTGATAAATTCTTTGAAATTGCCACTGAGCATCGAAAAAAAATTCCAATAATTTTTTGCAGTTCAAAAAATAGTCGTGAGCGCATAAAAAATATAATTAAAAATTATGAATATATTTCACTAGAGATTGATCATTTTAGTGAATGTAAAAAAAATTATATTAATCTAGCAATAGCTCCTCTGCATGGAAGCTTTATTTCGGATAAATACCTCTTTATTTCAGAATATAGTTTACTTGGTAATCAGTTTGTCAATCAAGCACCAAAATCTTCTAAAAAAAAATTGGCTAATATTTTAACTGAATTAGATAATATTAACCAAGGACAGTTAATTGTCCATAAAGAACATGGAATTGGTAGATTTGAAAATATTGAAACTATAAATGTTGATGGTATTAATCATGATTGCCTAAAAATCATTTATGCTAATAATGATATATTTTATTTACCTGTTGAAAATATTAGTCAATTTAAGAAATATGGAGGCGATGAAGCTGTTTTAGATAAACTTGGCAGTGCTGGATGGCAGAATCGTAAGGCTAAACTTAAAAATAGAATTAAAGATATTGCAGCGCAGTTACTTAAAATTACCGCTCAAAGGTTGATAGCTAGCACTAGTGCTGTTGATTTTGAACAAAGCACTTATGAGCTATTTTGCAAAAAATTTCCTTATAATGAAACAGAGGATCAAATATCAGCTATTGCTGATATTAAAGCTGATCTAGAATCTGGCCGCTTTATGGACAGGCTCATTTGCGGTGATGTTGGCTTTGGTAAAACTGAAGTAGCTATGCGAGCAGCTTTTATGGTTGCATGTGATATTAATAATGATCAACCACAAATTGCAATTATCTCGCCAACTACTATTTTATGTAAACAACATTATAAAAACTTTCTTGATCGTTTTGATAAAACAGGTTTAAAAATTGGTCAGCTATCTCGTTTAGTAAAACCAAAAATCGCTCGTCAAAATAAAGCAGATATTGAAACTGGTGAGATAAATATTATCATCGGCACTCATGCATTACTTGCTGCAAACATCAGATTTAAAAATTTGAAAATGATTATTATTGATGAAGAACAACGCTTTGGTGTGCTGCAAAAAGAGCGCCTCAAGCAATTAAAAGCTGGCGTGCATGTGCTATCACTCTCTGCAACACCAATTCCAAGAACCCTTCAAATGTCAATGGTTGGTATAAAAGATTTGAGTTTAATTGCAACTCCGCCAATAGAGCGCCTTCCCGTTCGAACTAATGTTCTTCCATTTGATGCAATTATTATCCGAGACGCCCTAATGCGTGAGCGTTTCAGAGGCGGACTTAGTTTTTACGTGGCACCTCGAATTAAAGATTTAGAATGGGTTGCATCACAACTAGATAAAATTGTCCCAGAGCTAACCTATAAAATTGCTCATGGTCAAATGAACCCATCAATTATTGATAATTTAATGAATGAATTTTGTGAAGGTAAATTTGATATTTTACTCTCAACTACAATTGTTGAATCAGGAATTGATATAGCAATTGCAAATACCATCATCATTCACCGAGCAGATATGCTTGGACTTAGTCAATTATATCAATTACGTGGTCGTGTTGGACGCGGTAAAGTCAGGGGCTATGCATATTTGACATTAAATAATAAAAAAACTAGTAAGCAGTCTGTTCAGCGATTAGAAGTACTTCAAAATTTGGATACTTTGGGTGCTGGCTTTACAATTG
>JAYUJO010000108.1:0-6074 GCA_043765215.1 Rickettsiales bacterium
ATGATCAAAAAAGTAAAACATTTAATAAATGTTGTAACTCTATAACGAAGGAAATTAATATGAAATTGAATACATTATTTAACATGCCTGGCTCCACTAAAAATAGAAAAAGAGTTGGTAGAGGGAATGCAAGTGGCACTGGTAGAACGTGTGGTAAAGGTGAAAAAGGTCAGAAATCTAGATCAGGTGTAGCCATTAAAACAGAAGGCGGACAAATGCCTTTAATTAAGCGTTTGCCAAAAAGAGGTTTTAACAATCCCAACTCAGTTATATTTACGCCAATTAGTTTAGCTGATATTGATGCGTTAATTTCAATGAATAAAATTGATATTAATAATGAAGTTAATAAAGAATTATTAGTTCATATTGGATATATAAAAAGTGAAAAGGTTTTAGTAAAACTCTTAGCTGGTATTGATAATTTTAATCATAAACTAATTATCGATTTAGACGCTTATTCAAAAATTGCTAAATTAGCAATTGAGAATGCTGGCGGTAAAACACTATAAAAAGAAATTATAATGCAGAAATCAAGTGGAGAATTAAGTAAAAGAATTTTATTTACATTAAGCGTTTTAATTGTATGTAGAATCGGCTCTTTTACACCAATTCCTGGAATTGATTCGATTGCTCTTGCTAGTTTCGCCCAGCAAAACCAGGGTGGAATTTTAGGTATGTTCAATATGCTTTCTGGTGGTTCATTAGAAAGAATGTCTATATTTGCTTTAGCAATAATGCCTTATATTACTGCATCAATTGTAATCCAATTGATGACGATAGCATATAAACCATTGGAGAATTTAAAAAAAGATGGTGAAGTTGGTAGACGAAAAATAAATCAAGTATCTCGATATTTAACCGTTATTTTCGCCTCTTTTCAAGCTTATGGTGTTACTATTGGACTTGAAAATACAGTTACTCCATTTGGTCCTATAGTAATTATTGCTCCATTAATTTTTAAATTCTCAACTATTATTACATTAGTTGTAGGAACAATGTTTTTAATGTGGCTTGGTGAACAAATTTCAGCACGAGGAGTTGGTAACGGTACATCACTAATAATATTTATAGGTATAATATCTGGATTACCTAGTGCTATAATTAGCATGTTTGAATTAGCACGAAAGGGAGCAATTTCTCCAATCGTAGTTCTAGCTATTTGTATTGGTGTATTGATGATGATTGCTACAATAATATTTTTTGAAAGGGCTCAAAGAAAAGTTTTAGTTCAATATCCTAAAAGACAAGTAGGAAATAAAGTATTTGGTGGTGATTCAACTCATATGCCATTAAAGTTGAATACTTCTGGAGTTATACCACCAATTTTTGCAAGCTCTGTATTATTGTTTCCAGCAACAATTTCTGATTTTTCAGGTAGTTCAGAGTTTATGAGTTTAATATCTCGTTATTTAGGTCATGGTAAACCATTGTTTATAATAATGTATATTTCGTTAATAGTATTTTTTAGCTTTTTTTATACAGCTGTAGTATTTAATTCTGAAGAGACTGCTAATAATTTAAGTAAACATGGAGCATACGTTCCAGGTAGAAGACCAGGGAAAAATACAGCAGAATATTTTGATTATTTATTAACTAGACTAACAGTTATAGGTAGTATGTACTTATCTGTAATTTGTATTGTGCCTGAGTTATTAATGAATAAACTTTCTGTCGCTTTTGCTCTTGGAGGGACAAGTTTTTTAATCGTAGTAAATGTTGTTCTAGATACTTTTACTCAAATTCAAACTCATCTTTTTAGCTCTCGCTATGAGGGTTTGGTTAAGAAAATGAGGTTAAAAAAATAATGATAAAAAAAATAATCATTCTTGTAGGTCTGCCAGGTTCTGGAAAAGGAACGCAAGGTGCAATTATTTCAAAATTATTGGCTATTCCGCATATTTCGACTGGAGATATATTTAGGAAAATGGTAAAAGAAGATTCAAAGGATTCTGAAATGCTTTCTAAATATATGAAAGAGGGAAAATTAATACCCTCTGAACTAGTTAATAAAATTGTAAGAAGTTATATTTTATCAGATGAATGTGTTGATGGTTGTATTCTTGATGGATACCCAAGAACATTAGATCAAGCAGAATTTTTTATTGAAAATATTTCTACAAATATAGTTACTATTTTCTTTGATTTAGATACTAAAACCGCCAGCGAAAGAATTTTAGGTCGAATAAGCTGTGGTCAATGTGGTGCTATATATAATGAACATTGTGACAAACCTTTAAAAGAAGGTGAATGTAATGAATGTGGTTCTCAAAATTTTTCTGCAAGATCAGATGATGACGAGAATATAATTAAATCTAGATTGGAAGAATATAAAAAAGAAACTCTTCCAATGATTGATTATTATAAGAAAAAAGGGAGATTTTTTGCTATAAATGCAGTGCATACTAAGCAAAAAATAGCTGAGGAAGTTTCGGAAATTATAAAAAAGATTTGACTTTGTTGATATTTTTTATATTATTCTGATTCTAATTGTTTTTAAAAAATTGGAGAGTTTTTGTGGCAAGGATTGCGGGTGTAAATATTCCATCAAATAAAAGATTGGTAATTAGTCTAACTTATATACATGGTATAGGTCTTACTTTGGCTAAAAAGCTTTGTGAGATAACTAAAATTTCTGAAAGTAAAAGAGTTAAAGATCTTGATGATCAAGAATTAATTTTAATTAGAGATGAAATTGATAAAAGTTTTAATGTTGAAGGTAACTTAAGAAAAGAAGTAAGCCTTAATATAAAAAAGAAAAAAGATATTCGAAGTTACCAAGGTTTAAGACATATTAAAAGATTGCCCGTACGTGGACAGAATACTCATTCTAACGCTAGAACAAGAAAAGGTAGAGCTGTTGCAATTGCAGGTAAGAAGAAATAAGCTGAAGGTTATAATAATTTAAGGATAGATATAATGAGTCCAACAAGTAAACCAAAAAAGAAGAAAAAAAATATTAGCTTAGGTATTATTCATATTAAAGCTACATTTAACAATACAATCATTACAGTTACTGATATTCAAGGTAATGTCATAGCATTTTCTACTGCAGGATCTCATGGATTTAAAGGTGCAAAAAAAGCAACTCCTTATGCAGCTCAAATAACTTTAGATAAAGTTGCAGAAGAAGCTAAGGAACATGGTCTTAAAACAGCTTCAATTAGAGTTAAAGGCGCTGGTTCGCAAAGAGAGTCAGCAATGAGAGCCGTGTTTAGCCAGAATATAGTTGTAACTTCTATAGTTGACGTATCTGGAGTGGCTCACAATGGTGTAAGACCTCCTAAAAGAAGAAGAGTATAGAACATTTAAGGAAAATATATTATGTTATCACTGAATAAGAATTGGAATTCATTGATCAAGCCATCAAAAATAGCTTATGATGGAAAAAATGATGTTGTTAATTTGGCAAATATTATTATTGAACCTCTAGAGCGTGGTTATGGTTTAACTTTAGGAAATGCTCTTAGAAGAGTTTTACTTTCATCTCTTCAAGGTTCAGCTATTACCGCGGTGAAAATACCAGGTGTAGTTCATGAATTTTCTGCTAAATCAGGAATTAAAGAAGATTTAATTGATGTAATTCTAAATTTAAAAAAAGTAGCAATTAAAATTAATTCTGCTGATAAAAAAACCATTCGCTTTAAGTTAAAAGGACCGTGTATTGTTAAAGCAGGCATGATTGAAACTGGTTCTGATGTCGAGATTTTAAACCCAGAGCAAATTATTTGCACTCTTTCAAAAGATGCTGAATTAGAAATGGAACTATATTGTGAAACTGGTAAAGGTTATGTACCAGCGGGAAGTGGAAAATCCAAGGATTTACCACTTGGTGTAATTTCAATTGATGCTTTGTTTAGCCCAGTTAAAAAAGTTTCATATAAAGTCGAAGATACACGTGTTGGGCAAATTACTGATTATGATAAACTAATCATGTCAATTGAGACTAACGGTTCTATATCACCAGAAATGGCCATAGCTTTATCCGCAAGAATATTGCAAGATCAACTTCAGCTATTCATAACTTTTGAAGAAGAAGAAGAAGTTAAGGGAGAGATTGAAGAAGAATTAGAATATAATCCAGTGCTTCTAAAGAAAGTTGATGAGCTTGAACTATCTGTTAGATCAAAAAATTGTTTACAAAATGATAATATTGTATATATTGGTGATTTAGTAAATAAGACAGAAGCAGAAATGCTGCGTACACCAAATTTTGGTAGAAAGTCACTAAATGAATTAAAAGAAGTGCTGTCGAACTTTAACCTAAAATTCGGTATGGAAATTTTAGATTGGCCACCAGAAAATATCGAAGAATTAGCTAAAAAATACGAAGATTCAAACAAATATTAAATTGAAGTTGTTTTTTAGCTAAAAGTTAGATTAAAATTAATTGATTTGCATATATAGCAAAATATTTAGGTAATAAAGATGCGACATAAAATTAAAGGGTTAAAATTAAATAGAACTTCATCACATAGAAAAGCGATGTTTGCTAATATGGCAACTTCATTGGTGATGAATGAACAAATTCAAACTACATTGCCTAAAGCGAAGGCTTTAAGACCAATAGTTGAGCAATTAGTTACGAAAGCTAGAAAAGGTACATTAGCTGCTAGAAGAGATATTATATCGCGTATTAAGGATAAAGATGCTGCTCAAAAGTTAATGTCAATCTTAGCTGATAGATATAAATCTTGTCCTGGTGGTTACTTGCGCATTGTTAAAGCGGGATTTAGATATGGTGATAGAGCGCCGATAGCTTATATTGAATTTGTTGATAGAGATGTAAGTGCTAAGGGTTGTATGACCCCTAAAATAGTTGAAACAGAAACACAAATTCAAGAATAAGGTTTATTATGGCTAATCATTCATCCACTAAAAAAGCGATCAGAAAAACAATTCGAGTTACTGAAATAAATAAAAGCAGAAAAAGTCGTATTAAAACTTTTATCAAAAGAGTTTTAGTTGCGGTAAAATCTGGATCATCTGAAGAGATTAAGAGCACATTCATTGAAGCTCAGTCTGAAATAATGAAAGGAGCTGCTTGTAAATTAATGCCAAAAAATACTGCTGCTCGTAGAGTCAGCCGTTTAGCTCGTATTGTTAAGGAAGCTGCACTAAGTTCAACTGTATAAATTGTAAAAAAACAATTAATTATATATTTTAAAGCCCTAATTTGTATTTCCAAATTAGGGCTTTATTTTATAACTATAAGCACTTACTAAATATAAATAAATGAGAATAGAAATAAAATAATATTTAGAAAAATCATTTTTATCTTAGGTTTAGTGCTAATCAATGGATGTGCTATAAAGCTAGATGAAAGTCATAAAGATCTAGATTTTATCTATAAATTAATTTTAGATAATCATCCATGTATTTATAATAAAGTAGATCCCAATTTTTTTATAAATTTTCATGAATCCTATGTTCTAGCTAAAGCTAAAATACAATGTTCTAACGATAATAATTATCTAAAAAGAAATATAATAGATGATTTTATTAGCAGCTTTAATGATAGTCACTTAAGGATTCAATGGCTGAATAACATTAATAAAACAGAAAATGCTGATGCAAAATTTACTATTAATAATTTTTTAAACCAGGGCGTTTGGATAACAATTCCTAGTTTTAATTTAAATTCTAATCAAGAAAAAGATTTTACCAAAATTGTTAAAAATATAGTCAAATCAAATAATATTCATCATATTGTTTTTGATTTGCGTAATAATCAAGGAGGGAATTCGGAATATGGAAGTCAAATAGTAGATGCATTATTTGGTGAGAAATATGCGAATCAAAAAAGATGTTACTATAATCAAAATATATTTGTGGATTGGGGGGCAAGTAATGATAATCTAGCACACATTTCATCATTATCGTTAAAGCATCCTAAAAGTACTTGGTTAAAAAATGTAGAATATGGATTGCAACAAAGTCTCTATAAAAAAGAAATGTTTTATAGAGAATATTTAAGCCAAGAATATAAAAAACCTGAGTTCGATATAAGAGAAAGGAATGAAGAGAGAGAATAAATAGATAGAAGAAACTTTTAATTGATGATAGGATGCAAGTTT
>JAYUJO010000109.1:0-6066 GCA_043765215.1 Rickettsiales bacterium
ATTTTCCAATGTAGCTGATAAATATGATTTAATGAATGATTTAATGAGTCTTGGTGTTCATCGTTTATGGAAAGATGAATTTTGCAGTATGATTCCAAATTTAGATTCAAAAATACTAGATGTTGCAGGTGGAACTGGTGATATATCATTTCGTATCCATGAAAATGGTAAAAAACAAAGCCGTATTCCTCATATTACGGTGTGTGATATTAATTTAGATATGCTTAAAATTTGCCAAGAAAAAGCTGTTGATAAAAATATATTGGAAAAATTTGATTTAGTTGTTAGTGATGCTGAGAAATTACCATTTTCAGATAATAGTTTTGATTATTACACCATCGCGTTTGGCATCAGAAATGTACTCAATATTGAAAAAGTTATTAGCGAAGCCTACCGCGTGCTTAAACCAACAGGTAAATTCCTATGCCTTGAATTCTCAAGAGTGCAAAATGAATTGATGAAACCATTATATGAGTTTTATTCATTTAATCTAATACCAGTCATTGGTAATTGTGTGGCAAAAAACAAGGATGCTTATAAATATCTAGCTGAGAGTATCAGTCTATTTCCCGATCAAGATAGTTTTAAAAATATGATTACTCAACAAGGTTTTAACGACGTTAGTTATAAGAATCTTTCTCTAGGTATTGCAGCTATTCATTATGGTTATAAGTAATATATAATGTTTAAATTTATTTCGCATATTAAGAATTTCTGCAAATTTTTTTATATTATTAGTAAATATAGAATACTTACTGATACTGATCATTTAGTGATTCCAATTGGATTTAAAATAATTGGTAATATTGGTCAATATATATTTTATCCTAAAAACTTATTTATTAAAAACAAGTTAAGCTTTGGCATTAGGTTGGCTGAAATGTTTCAAAATCTTGGACCTATTTACATAAAGCTTGGTCAATCACTGTCAACTCGCCCTGATTTAGTTGGCATAGATGTTGCAACTAGTTTGCAAATTTTGCAAGATAAACTACCTCCATTTGATTTTCAAATTGTTAAAAATAAAATTAAAACTCAGTTTAATAAAAATATAGAAGATATTTTTGTTGAATTTGATGAGGTGCCTGTCGCTGCGGCATCTATTGCACAAGTTCACAAGGCAAAGCTCAAATCCGGAATTGAAGTTGCTGTTAAAGTTTTGCGCCCTGATATTGTTAAAAAATACGAAGAGGATATTCAATTTCTTGAATATTGCGCTCATTTAATACCTAAATTTTTACCCAAAACAAAACGATTAAAACCCAAAGAAGTTATATTTGTATTTAGGCAAACAATGCAAATGGAACTTGATTTTCGTATTGAAGCAGCTGCATCTTCTCGCATTCATGATAATTTTATCAATGATGATATGCTATATGTACCAAAAATTTATTGGCAATTCACAAATCAAGATATTTTAACTTCTAGATGGGTTGATGGCGTTTCAATCTACGATCATCAAGCAATGAGTAATTTAGGTATAGAATCTAAAAACATTGCTGCCAATATTGCCGTTATTTTCTTTAATCAAGCTTACCGAGATGGTTTTTTTCATGCTGATTTACATCCAGGCAATATAATTATTCGTCCCAATGGCCAAGTATCTTTAATTGATTATGGTATTATTGGAATATTGCTAGAAAAAGATAGATTGGCTATTGCTGAGATTTTGCATGCATTTTTGAATAGAGATTATGTCCGCGTTGCCGAGATTCATCAACGAGTTAATTATATTCCACATAATACTAATATTGAATATTTTGCTCAAAGCTGCAGAGCTATTGCAGAACCAATTATAGGATTAAGCATTAATGACATTTCAATTGGCAATTTATTAGCTCAATTATTCAAAGTGACTGAAGAATATGGTATGGAGACTCAGCCGCAATTATTATTGCTGCAAAAAACTATGGTAATGGTAGAAGGAATTGGTCAAACATTAGATCCTAATATTAATATGTGGCAACTAGCAGAACCATGGATAAAAAAATGGGCGGCTAAGAATCTCTCTCCCGAGGCCAAAATATTTAGACTTATTAAAAAAATTATTAATAATATATTATAATTATGCGAATAGTGACCTGGAATATAAACTCCGTGCGCCTTCGAATTGATTTATTAGCAAAATTATGTCAGCAATTAAAGCCTGATATAATATGCCTGCAGGAGACCAAAACTGAGGATAAAACTTTTCCCCTGCAAGCAATTAAAGATTTAGGATTTGAATATGTCATATATTCGGGTGAGAAATCATATAATGGAGTTGCTATAATTTCTAAACTAAAAATCACTGATAGTTTTGCTTTAGAATTCTATAATAATAATAAACGTCATATTTGTGCTAAAATTAAAGATTTTGAGATTCATAATTTCTATGTGCCAGCTGGTGGTGATGAGCCGGATATAGAAATTAATCCAAAATTTAAACATAAATTATCCTATATTCAATCGATGCAAGAATGGTTTGCATTAAATAAATCAATTGATGAGAAAATTATTTTAGTTGGTGATCTAAATATTGCTCCACATGAGCATGATGTTTGGTCATCGCGCCAGCTTAAAAATGTTGTAAGCCACACTCAAATTGAGCGCACTGCATTGCTTGAGTTTCAATACTCGTTTAATTTTATTGATACTGCCAGGCATTTTATAGAGATGGATCAAAAATTATATACATGGTGGAGCTATAGAAATAAAGATTGGAAAAAATCAAATAGAGGCCGTCGCCTTGATCATATATGGGTGTCTAATCCTTTAAAATCAGCCTTAAGTAATATTATCAGTTTAAGTGAAGCGCGCGATTGGCTCCGCACTTCTGATCATGTACCCTATATTTTAGATATTGATTTATAATGACTTTTTAGTTCTCGTTAATAAGAAAATTCTGCAACTTTCTTTCTTGCAAAGCTAAGCAAAAATTTATCTTAAAAATTATCTACCCTTTCCCTGTTCTTTATTTTTTAAATGACTCATTTTTTTAACTTTTGGTATTGGGTTAACTGTTGTTTCACCAATATTCATTGCAATTTGAGCAAGTTTGGGGCCTATAATATTTTTTTCATCAACAAGTTTACTAGATTTTTTTGAAGGGGGGGCGAAATTATTTTTATAAACTTTGTCAATATCTTTAACTAATTCCGTCATAGTCTTAATATCTGCAATTTCTGCTTCGATCTTCGGCATTTCTTTAGATAGGCGACGTATTATAGAAGTATTTGCCACAAATGTTTTGACTTTATCTTGCGCTGTATCGTGACGATGTGGTATAATTGAATTAACAGCAACGGGCCTATCAGGATTAATATTATTTTGCACCGCGCCTACTATATCTTTTACTAGTTTATTCACTCTAACTCCTAAATATTGTATTTTTTGAGCCTTAAGAATTAGTTGTTTACGCTCTTCTATAGATGTCAGGGTTTGTTTTAAGTTAATTTTATGAATTTTCATAGCATCAACAAATTTTTTAAAACTCTTTATGTCTTTAGCGCTTTTAAGCTGATCTATTTTCATCTGAGCTGATAGTTCGTCCAAACTCTTTTCCTTAAAAGGTTTTTCTGTTATCTTAGATGCTAGATATTGGTTTAATGCTATTACAGCATCGCTTTTTTTAAATTCTTTAAAAGAGTTATTGTGACTATTTTTTTCTTTATTTCTTTTTTTAGTTTTTAATTTTGGCTTTTCTTGTTGTGGAGGCATAATAATAATCCTTTTTAAAACTATATATTTGAGTTATGTTATTATATTAATTATTGCATTAATTACTTGTTCATTTCTATAAATAACGTCTTAATTATATCTATAATTATTAACATTGATGTTTTGTTAACAAGCATAATTTTTTTTGAATATGAATTATTGGCTATTAAAAAAATGTTCAATAATCATCTACCCCTTTCTTGTTCTTGTTTCTTAAATGGATTTAATTTTTTTATATTGCTAATTGGACTTCTTGCTGCATTACCAACATTTCTTGCGGCTTGAGCCAATTTAGAGCTTATTTTATTTTTTTTACCAGTATCTTGAATTTGCTCTTGAGAATATTTTTTTTCAACTTGTATAGATTTGCCATATGTTTTCTCAATCTCCTTAGTTTTATATCCCATAGATTTTAATGTTGCAGCAGATTCATTAACCTTACCTTGCCCAGCTTCTTGCAATGCTTGTTTACCGAGCTTCACCACTTCTTGCATTTGTTCTGAATAAACAAACCCTTTAGTTTTTGGCATATCATTTCTACTGCCAGGCATAACGCTGATGATAGATGAAATTGCTACTGTAGCATTGCCAAATTCTTCTTTATTTATAACCTTGGATCCAACTGGAGTTGAAGTCAGCTGCTCTGCAGTTTTTTTAAATCTTTGATCAATTACTGCAATCGTTTTATCATTACTTATAGGTTGCAGTTTGGCTAATTTTTCTATATTCGCAATTACTTCCCTAGTTACTTGATCTCTATTAATTTTCTCGGCACTTGGCTTCTTAACTTCTTGAGCAATAGGTTTTGCTGGAATTGGCGGAGGGATTGATGCTTTTAGTTTTGGTTTAGGTGGAATTGGTGGAGGCAATGGACGACTTGGGGCTGAGTTTGCAAGTGTTAATTTTGGTTTGTCAGCACTTTGAGCCAGAGGGCTCAGGCGCCTTGGGGATGATATAATTGGCTTAGTGCGTAAATGTGGCGCTTTTTTTAAAACAATTTCTTTCTCTGGCGAATTTAATGAAATTCCAGCAACCTCCTTAGTTTTATTAATAAAATGCTGAACATTGCCTTGTTTAAAAGCTTCAGCATCTAAATGTTGTTCTCTAGCAATATATATATTTTTAGGTTCTTTTTGCACAAATTTTTTAATTGCAGATGCTTTAGTTTCATCTCTAGTTTTATTAGATCTTTCTATTAGAGGCTGAGATTCATTAATAAGATTTTGCTTAACCGAAGTTAAACTATTACTCAAAGCATCTAAATGAGCACTTTTAAAACTTTCTTTTCCATATTTATTCTTTAATTCTTCACAATTATTTTTAAATTCTTGAATATTTTTATCAACTATTTCAAATCTATCTTTAACTGTTGTTCCTTGATTTACTTTAAGCATTATATCATTAAGTTTATCATTAAAACTTTTAATCTCTTTTTTAGAGAAAGCTTCTTTTGCATCACCATCCAAATAATTTTTTATAGGCCCTAATGCTTTTCTAGTACTGTTAATAGCTTCATCTAAAAATAATTCTTGATTTGTATCATTATTTTTTTTAAATTCGGCTTTAATTAATTTTGAATATTTATTTTCAATATCTTTTTGATTTTGAGCTATTCCTTCAGGTGTATTATTATTTTTTATATTAACTTTATATTTTTCATAAGGATTGTAACCTTGATCAGTATTCTTAATTAAATTATCCCTTAAATTATTTTTTGTGTCTATTTGGTTAACTTCTGGATAAACAGCTTCTGCTTTTAAATTAATTAGGGTAGCTATTTTATCCGCAACTACATTTAATTGTGGATTTTGTTTTAATAATAAACCAAGTTTATCGTTAGTATCTGCAACTCTCTCTTCAACAGATTTAAATTGATTAAAATTTATATTCTGCTTTACACTAGCTTCGGCACTTCTTTGTTCAAATTTTTGTTTAATTTCTTCAACTGAAATAGGTTTGTATATTATTTTTCCTACCTCTGGACCATTAATATACTCATTGTAAAGTCTCTCTTTTTTGCGATTATAATTGTTTTTAAATAAACTAGGTTTTTTACCTAAGTTATTTTGTACAATTTCATTGAATTTTTCTTTTTCTTTATTAGTTAAAACTATCTCTTGCTTACCATGCGTTTTAGTAAAATCTCTATAATATTCACTTCGTTTCATATTATAGTTTTTTAAATTTTTATGGAATTTTGCTTGCGTTTCTTTATCTGGTGGTGAATTTGGATCTATATTAAGAATAGGTTTATTACCTAATTTTTGAGTAATTAACTTTTCAAAATCTTTTTTTTCAGCTTTAGATAATACAATTTTTGTTTCTTTTTTTACATCAATAATTTGATCTTTATCAACAAAACCACCA
>JAYUJO010000110.1:0-6046 GCA_043765215.1 Rickettsiales bacterium
ATGAAAAGATGGGTTAAAGATAAAATAAACAACTTTGATAAATTATATGACGCTTTATCTAAATTCTTCTCCCCGCAGATTTCAACTTAATTTACTATAGCAATTAACTAACGTATTTCAACCTTAAATTGATCAATTTGTTACCATCTATAAGAAACTATAAGTATAGTATAAGAAGTTAAAAAATTAGAGGCAATAATTTCCTAAATTTCGCTCATTTTCATAGGCTAATTTTATCTAAAAAATAATTTTTGCACTAATATATCCTGTGTGGGAAGAAAACTTCTTACTTACTCCAAGATCGTATCCTAAAGTTAGCTCTAATGTTTGCAATCTAGTAGTTTTAAAAGATCCACCAATTTTATAGCTTGCCTTAGGTAATTTACCTGACGGGGTTATTAATGGTTTGACACCATCTAGAATTGTTATTACTGTTTTGTCATTATTAATATTAAGTGTATAGAACATTTTTGCATGTATTTCTGGTACTAAACTATAGGAATTAATAGCAATATAGTCGCTTAACTTTAATCCCATTATGCTCGTTGTTTTGCTCACTATTCTTGTGTCTATTTTCCTATTAAACCCCGTTCCAGTTTCTTTATAAGCATTTATTTCTAATTCATCGTAAGATACTCCTAGGCTAGGTATCATATTTAACTTATTATATAA
Organism: Rickettsiales bacterium; assembly: GCA_043765215.1. Taxonomy (GTDB): domain Bacteria; phylum Pseudomonadota; class Alphaproteobacteria; order Rickettsiales; family Rickettsiaceae; genus Megaera_A. The sequence goes on from JAYUJO010000110.1 coordinate 673, forward strand.
ATTATAATTATAGCCTAACTCTATTTTGACGCCATATATATTACCAGTAGTCTTAGCATATGAAATATCCTGACTTAAATTTTGATTATTGCGAGATTTTTTAATAAAACTCTTACCATATTTGCCCTGCATATCTATAAATAAATTATCTGTGCATTGATACAAACCATAAATATTAGCTATATGGCTAGCTACTTTTTCTTTTGTACTTACAATATTAGTATTTAAATGATCTAAGATAAATGAATATGATATACCCCAAATCAAGGGATTTTCTATAAAATCAATCCCTATAGCCATAATACTTTCATTTAATTTATATCCAGAAGTTAGCTTATATTCCTTTTGTTTTGCATAGGATTTTAAACCCTTAACCCATATTCCTTTCGTCGGTATTTCATCACCAGATGCGATACCAAGACCAAATGTCTCAACCAGTATTTCATCTATTCTTGTATCAATTAACTGATCCATATTAGCTATCGATATTAATAGCATATCAGTTGTTAATGTATCGGGTTTCTGAATTGGTGTAAGATCATTGAGGCTATCTAATGCTAATGCATCAGTAAAATATAATTGTGGTAAGCTGTGTAGAGATTGAATTGCACCCTCAACTTGCTTTTTTAGCTCACTACTAGTATTATTATTTAAATTGATTTTCTCTCTAACTTCTTTTTCTGATAAATTTGTTTTTTTTAATGAATCTCGATTATTTAAAGCTTGTTTTAGCTGATTAGTTTGCTCATCTATAGCTGATATCTTTGCATTAATATTGTTTGTTTCTATATTTACGCTTCTGATTATTTCTTTCATATATTCTTGCATTTCAGGAAAATTATTCAGTCTTTTAAGTTCCCTGCTATTTAGTAAATCATTATATTCTGGCAATCCTTGTAGTTGCTTTAATTCATTATTTTGTATTTTATAATAAATTGTCTGTAATTTATGGTTATTGGCGAATACTTCATCAATCTTTGTCTGAAGTTTTTGCTCAACTAATGTAGATGTCATTTTGCTATTATTACCAACTGTATTTGCATCAGCAAATATTTGTTTAGGTGATAAAATAACGGATAATAGGGAGTATAATATAATTTGCTTTTTCATAAGTATTCTGTTCTAAAATTTATTGTTATTGTTTAGTTATAATTTATTATGCGGCTGCTATATCATCCACGACAAAATACGATGGTAATCCCGCTAATGATAGCTCAAATTCAGGATATGCATCAGTATAAGAGTGATTACTATAAATAATATCTATTATCTCAACTATTTCTTTAGTGTTATTTTCTGCTGGATAATTATCAGTTTGCAATAAGTCTCGTTCGAATAATGATGAATGATATGGAATCGCTTCTGTTTGCGACAAACGCTCTCCTGTTAGATAAAGCATAAAATTCTCTATAATTTCAGGTCCGCAATTAGCAAATTGTTGTGTATCAGCATTTAATTGTTGGACATTTAATTGATTAGAGTTAAATATTTGCTTTAGCTCAGTTGGTATTTGATTATTTTCTGGATCAATATAATATAATTTTAAATTATTTTTATTGTCTATTTCGTTATATTCTATAAAGCATATCATACCAACAGCATGTTTATTAGCTAGGCTTAGAGGTACTAATACTACTAGGGCATCTGTGTTTTCCAATTCATCAACTAAATTTTGTATGTTATTACTATCTTTATCTGTAAATATATAATTGTTATTTATTACTTTGACTTCATCTAATCCAGCATCTTTAATACGTAATTTCAAAATATTTTTAATTGCATCTAAAGTATATTTACCAAAATATGCATCTACTCCATCAATATCTCGCTTTTTATTAGCATCACTACCTTTTAAAGCTTTATTAGCATCAAAAGCCTTACTCGTATTCTTTAAAACTGATGATTTAGGAGCTTTAACTAGTGCTTTAGGTTTTATATTACTAATTTTTTCTTCAAATATTTCTAATGCTTCAGCAACTTTTGGCATAAACTCGGTAATAAGGCTATTATTATCTGATTGGCTAATATCCTTAGAAACATATTCTCCAACTCTTTGCAAAATCTTTAAGCTCTCAATAACTTTAGCAAAATCAAAGGCAATAGTTTCAAACGCTGATTCACCTTGTCTTATTGGAGAGAAAATAACTTTCATAATATCAAATATTCTACTATCTATTAAACTATTATGAATTGATGAAACAAGTCCAGTATAAGATGGTGAATTTAAAGTACTTTTAGCAAAACTGGCTGCAACATGATTCATAGAAGCTTGAACTTTCGGATTATTATTATCATTGATGGTTAGTGTTTTTAAATTAGAGAAACAACCCTCACCCATGTTACTTATTTGCATTAATTCTTGTTGGCAAATTTTATTGGTGAGTGCTGGATTTTCTGTTTTTTCCATTAATTCACTTAAACTATGTTGAGTACTTATATAGATCAAGTTATTTCCAGAATTATTAACCAATTCATCTAAACTAATAACATGCTGTAATTGTAATTGTAGAGCTGCGTATTTTGATTCTAGATGCTTCAACATATAATTTGCCCCATTATTATTTAGTGCCTCTTGAGGTAAGATAATATTATCAAAACTCTCTGAGATAATCATATCTTCAAGATATTTAATCCTTTGATTTAAAGATTTTCTAGCATCTTCTAAATATCTTTTGGCTTGCTCTTTATATTCATTGACTTCAGAATAATCTAATATAGGTAGTGGGGTTGCTAATCTCTTAAGCTCATTTCTTTGAGCTAGACTAATTGTCAGTTCAAAAAGTTTTATATTAGAGATGTAGAGCAGCTCATGGTCATTAGTAATACAGTCTTGATTTAATACACGTCTAGCTTTGCCATAACTTGCACTTATATCTTCTTCATTATCATCTCTAATCTCCATTGATGAAATAAACTCAGCATAATTAACAGCAAAATATGGATTTAGAAATTGATGATCATAATCCTTAATATTAATTATTGCCGTTTCAAATTTATTAAATACTTCATTAATATTAGCATCATTTTTTTCATCAAATGCCAAAGCCCATTGTAATTTTAAATCTTCTAATATGAAATGATTTATCTTAGATGCTTTACCCTCATTATAAAGGTCAGCAAATCTTGCAAAATATTGGCCATCTTTTTCCACTCTTTTTATTTGTGGAATAAACTTTTGAATCTTTTGATTATTAATTTCATCAACAAAATCATAAATTTTTTGATTGCTAAAGTTTTTGCCAAGATTAACACCTAGTTTTTCTGCATCTTGCTGTTTTATTATTATTCTAGCACTACCTGGCTCACCCTGACGCCCTGCTCTTCCAAGTGCTTGTTTGAGAATTCGAGAGGGTGCAATAAATGTAGTACATTCATGCAAACCACCATTTTCTTTAACTTCGTCACTTAATTTTATATCAGTGCCTCTGCCCCCAATATTAGTTGCAATCACTATAGTTCCTGGCTCTATTCCTGCTCTATTATTAATTTCTTCAATTTTATGTGCGTCATGTTCATCCCTATAAGTAATTATTTTAATATTATTAGTTTCTAATAATTGCGCCTCTAGCTCAAGTACATCTTGCATTGTATTGCATATAATCAAGGATGCCCTGCCCTTATTTACTGAATGATTTATGGCATCATCAGCTATTGCTTTTAACCATTTATCATCTTCTACTAATAAATTTGTTTCATATTCCATTATTCCAGCCTTATAAGTTGGAATAATGGTTGAGTCAGCTTTATATAATGTTTTAATAACACCGCGCTCTTCATTTGATCCAAGTGTGCCAGTAAGGCCAGATATATTATTGTATAGCCTGATATATTCGGAGTTAGCTATAAATACACTACTTAAACTATCAGCTGTTATTTGTAAATTATGCTTGATTTGCATAAATGGATGTAAGCCCGTCCAAACTGTATTTTGCTGAGTAACTCCAACTGCTACATCTAATGGAATGATATATTCCTCAGCACTTTCATTATTTTGTTCTACATCTTTTTTATCAATAATATAATGTTGGTTCTGATGGCAATTATATCTTGCATGTATTGCATTATCAATCCAACTATCTAGTTTTCTCTCAACATAACTATCTAGAAATTGTGGAACGATACTTTGATTTTTTATAAAATGTTTATTAATAAGCACTTTGATAAACTGCTTATGTAAGGGCGTAATTTCTTCAAGTTCTGTATCTTTTAATCCAAGGGCTTGCTCAACCTTGATCAGTTCCTGCCATATATTGATATAAACATATTTTAATGCTTCCATACCAGCTACTGGACCAGATATTTTCGCTACATGTGTTGCATTATCTAAAACTACATTATCGGCTTCATCTATAATTAAGGAGCCAAATTCTCTTGCACCTTTTGTATTTGATGATTGCATTTTATGTTTTAAGTGATCAAACTCAAAATTACCTATAGTGCCATAGACTATATCATTAGCATAACAATCTCTTGTACCTTTCGTATATCCTGGATCAGAGTTATTGTAAGCGACACTTAGGTTAAATAAAGCATAAAAGTCAGACCTAGCTTTTATCGCATCAAGAGCTAGCACTTCATTACTAGTAATAATATCTACCGTTTCTCCTTGCAATGACTTAATTACTGCTATTGCCGAAGTTACAGTGGTTTTACCCTCGCCTGTATTAATTTGACAAAATTTATTTACTTCCGTCTCTCTAAAAAATTCTAATATAGATAAAATTTGTGCTGGTCTTAATTCAAATCCAGTAACAATTTTATTTGCTCTATTCATTAATGCTATTACTAGATTTATGTCTAAATCTAGATTTCCTCTCAAAGATACTGCCTCAGCTACTATTTGTCCTTTGGTATAATATTTAATATTTATATAAAATGATTGAATATTTTGATATTGCCGTTTGAAATAGTTCTCAACATTATTAGTCAATAACATCTCTTCTAACAATTCATCAATATTTCTACCAAAATCTTCAGTATTATTATTACTTCTATCGATGATTTCATTAATGGCTTTGGTTGGTATCGCTATCTGTATGGCGGCACCAGAAGTAACATCTTTAATATTATTTCTAATATGATCAAATTTCTTATCTAATTCTTGAGTAAATTTATAAAGCATAATATATGATCCATTAAATTAATTATTCCTATTATACTGCAACTAAAATATGACTTAATTTAAATCTACTATACTTATAGTTTATTTACAACTGATGAGATAAATTTTTTTTGACGCTTTGGTTGTATAAAATAAAATTACGAATACTTAAATTGAGTCTATCCCATAAAGTGATACTGTATTGACAGTCAAGTAAAAAATTAAATTAAATCATAAGAAAAAGAAGATTTGTTTTTAAGAATAGCAAAAATA
>JAYUJO010000111.1:0-5992 GCA_043765215.1 Rickettsiales bacterium
GTTATAAAATAAAAGACAGATTAATAAGGCCAGCAGCTGTTGCAGTGTCTAAAAAAGAATAATCTGTTTATTTTTAAATATTATAGATTTGTGATGATTGCAAAAAATTGCTTAAAGATTCATTTTGTTAACACCCTAATTTTTTTAGGGTGTTTTCTATTTATAATGCTAGCTTGCATTAATTGTCTTGCGCAAACTCATGAGATCTCAGAAGTCTATATTGAAGCTACTGGTAATAATAAATATGAAGCTAAAATAAAAGCTCATGATCAAGGCATGTTTCGCTCATTATCTTTATTAGCTAATAAATTAGGATTACCCACAACAGAAATTAATAAAATACCATATGCTGAACTTAAAGAAGTTTTCCAAATTAAAGAAACAGTCAATGAACTTAGCACGGTAGAGAGATATACAGCAACAATTACATATACTTATAATAAAACAAAATTATTTGAGTTATTATTAAAATATGGCAGTCCAGCTTTGGAATATAAATTTAATGAATTTATAATTATACCAGTATTTAAACAGCAAATAATTTTAAATATTTGGGATAGTGAAAAAAAATGGAATGATTTATGGGCACAATCACTAGATAGATTGGCTGATTATAAATTAATTTATCCTAAAAAAAACCTTTTTTATGCAGAAAAAATCAATCAAGATAATCTTTTTAATTTAGATCACGAGGATTTTATAAATATATTCAATAATATATTATTTAAAAATGTGATGATAATAACTGCCGAATTTTATACAGATCGTGATAATTCTAAAAGTATTTTGGCAATTAAAAAATATATTTTTACATTAGGAAAAGTAAAACCACAAATTATTTCTGAAAACTATAATATAGATGTATGGGCAGATATTGCTCACAATGTTAATAATATAATTGATCAGGTAATTGATCAATATGGTGATTTAAAACATTATAATGAATTAAAAGATTTGGCTAATGAAGGTGACTTTCTTTACAAAGCTCAAATTATAAAAAAGCCAATTGTAATGAATTTTGACGTTTTTGATAAAGTAGAATTGGATTTAGTAAAATCAAAATTAGAGACGATTAAACAAATCGATGAATTTAAAATTGAACATGATTACGGCACTAGATATAAAATAATAATGTATACATCAATTGATGAATATGAACTTGCTGAGTGTTTATATCTAAATGGTTTGAGCTATAGAATCCATGGTAATTTATATAATTTAATTGATGTGCAAAAAGGTGGTTGATACCTTGTTAAATAGTCAAAAAACAGTTTTAATTTTTGGCTATGGCTATACAGCTTCTTATATTGCTAAAAGATTATTGAATAATCAAAATATTGTCTATGGAACATCTAGAACAGCATCTATAAATTTTGAATTTGATTCAAATGCAGTCAATATTATTAAATATGACTCAAAATTATTAAATCAAATCATCGATAAAATCACTAATATTGTTATTTCAATTCCGCCAGATGATAATGGTGATGTTGTTATTAGGAACTATGCTAAATTATTACTCAACGCAAAAAATTTAAAAAATATTATTTATCTATCTTCAACTGCCGTTTATGGTAATCATGATGGGAAAATTGTTAATGAGAATTCTGAATTAAAATATTTATCTAAGCGCGCATGTAATAGAGTTCTAGCTGAAAAACAATGGCGAGAATTTGGAGCAAATGCAGATATATTAATTAATATATTACGTCTATCAGGTATTTATGGAGATGGTAGAAGCGCTCTTGATGTTGTGAAATCTGGCAAAGCTAGATCAATTTTTAAAGCAAACCATGTTTTTTCAAGAATTCATGTGCAAGATATCGCGCAAATAATAACAGAAATAATAAAAACTAATGATAAATTTGAAATATATAACCTAGCTGATGATGAACCATGTGGTACTTATGAAGTTAATAATTATGCTGCTATGCTTTTAAATGTAGAAGCGCCAGAAATTGTAGATATAGAGCATGTAGAATTATCTGAAATGATGCGTGAATTTTATGCTGATAATAAAATTATATGCAATAAAAAGATTAAAAATAAATTAGGAATAAATTTAAGGTTCCCAAATTATCGAAATGGTCTTGATCATATTTTTACCTCAAATAATCGTAAATAGTTTTTGCAAGCTCTAAGCTAATGCCGCTGACATTTCGGAGTTCCTTAATTGTTGCATCAGTAATTGCTGCAAACGAGCCAAAATAATTAAGCAGAGCTCTTTTTCGCAATTCACCAATACCTGGAATACCATCTAATGTCGAAACCTTAATTGCGTTAGAGCGTTTTTTTCTATGGCTTTTAATAGCAAAATTATGCACCTCATCGCGAAGTATCTGAAGATATTTCATCACAGTCAAATTGCGATCTAGAGTAAAACTATCTTTGCCGGGTATATGAAATTGCTCCCTGCCACTATTGCGATCAACGCCTTTAGACATGCAAACAAATGGCACATGAATATTTAGATCATCCATAAGCTTGGTAACCGTGCTCATATGCCCCTTGCCACCATCAATAATTAGTAGATCAGGAGTTCTATGAGGCTCAGACTTTATTCTTTTAAGGCGCCGCGTTAGCACTTCTCTAAGCATTGCATAGTCATTACCTCCCACAGTACTTTGATAATCTATATCTTTAATATTAAATAAACGATATTCTTTTTTATCAAAACCATCGGGCCCTGCAACTATCATAGCACCAACTGGAAAGGCTCCTTGAATATGACTATTATCATATACTTCAATTCTTTTTGGCTGTTCTTGAAGATCAAATAATGTTTGTACTTCTTTTAAAGCAGCATTATTTTTAGCTGAAGTTTTTAAATGTTTTTCTAAGGCAAGTTCTGCATTCTGCAAAGCATTATCCATAATTTTAAACCTGGATCCAGCTTTTGGAAAAGTTATTTTTACTTTAACATCATGGAGCTTTTTAAATGCCTCAATATATATTTCCTTGTCCTCAATTTCATGACTGAGTAGTAATTCAGGTGGGGGCACTTTATCTTGATATAATTGTATTAAAAAGTCACTAAGAACTTCAGATGGTGTGGATTCAAGATTAGTATGCATAGGAAAATATGCTTGGTTCCCACATGGCTGACTTGATCTGTAAAGGAAAATTTGTATACAAAATTCACCATTTTTATGAGATAAGGCCACTACATCTGCATCTTTTAAATTATGAGAAATTTGAGCTTTTAATTGAATATAGCTAATAGCTTTTATTCTATCACGAATTTCTGCGGCTTTTTCATATTCTAAATTAGTGCTTAATTCTTCCATTTTTTCTGAAAGCATTGCTTGTAACATATTACTTTTGCCAGACAAAAATGCTTTAACTTCCATCACCAAATCATCATAATTTTGTTTTGATATTTTGCCAACACAAGGGCCGTAACATTTTTTTATCTGATATTGCATACAAGGACGCGTTCGATTGATAAAAAAACCATCACTACACGTGCGAAGCTTAAAAATCTTTTGCAGCTCAGATAAGGCAATATCCACATGCATTGATGAAGCAAAAGGACCAAAAAATTTACCATCATGCAGATTTCGACCGCGAAATTTTAATAATTGCGGATATTCATGATCAGTTCTGAGTTTAATATAAGGAAAAGTACGGTCGTTTTTAAGGAGGATATTAAATTTAGGCTTAAATTTTTTGATTAATTGGCTTTCAAGTAATAATGCAGATGACTCTGATTCTGTGATATTATATTCAACAGAACAGGCCAGAGAAATCATGATTTTATTTTTACCAGTAAGCTCGAGTGTATATTGAGAGACTCTATTTTTTAAGTTCTTAGCCTTGCCGATATATAAAATAACTTTGCTGGAATTTAAAAATCTATATACCCCAGGTAATTCTGGTAGGTCAGATATATATGATTTTATAATTTCTCTTCCTTGCAAAATTTTATTTTTTATTTCTTTTTATGAGATGATAATAATGATAAAGGTACTGGATCATAATAAGGTGCTTTGTTAAAAGGATGACATTTAATTAAGCGCTTTATTGTTAAAAAAACACCAATAATTACACCAAAATTATTAATAGCACCCTTTGCATAATCAGAACAGGTCGGATCAAAGCGACAATTAGAACCAAGCCAAGGCGAGATGAAATATTGATAAAATTCAATAAATAATAATAACAAATATTTCATAATATGTTTTTATTGAGCCCTATCAATATTGCTCAAATGCCAATTCGGACTTGAGTTTATGGTACTTTTGGTAAAAGTCCATTCATCATGAAGATTTTTTTGTTTAGATAAGGCATCTTCACCAGTAAATAATATTTTAATGAAAATATTATTTCCAAACATATATATCTCAGAGATTTGGGTTTTAATTGAGTCTAGCGAATTGATTTTACCGTAACTAACAGCGATATTTTTAAGTTGATCAATGTAACGTCTATCAACAAGTTCACTAATCATCTCATCATCATTATTATCATTGGCCTCAATAATCATTTTAAAAGCAAATTTTGCGTTTTTTATAAATTTATGGATGTCAAAAGATGGCACTTTATTCATGACTTCATCTAGTCCTTGTTTAACAGAAATCTCTTGTTCTTTAACTACAATATCTTTTAAATTAACAGAAGTTTTCTTGATAAAATTTGGTTTTAAAATATTTGAATGCATTGATTTTTCTTGAGAAGTAGAAGTAACATCTTTTATAGAATTTTTCTCGCCAAAAAATGATCTTTTCTTAGTTGGATCTTCTTCATAAGTAGTTCCAAGTGTTGAAATCAACTTGTTAATAATAACAAAAGCAATTCCTGCGAAGATGATTAGTTCAATAATTTGGGCAGACATAAATAAATTCTCAATATTTTTTTATTTGACTTAGATTCTAATACATAAAGAATCATTTGAAAAGCCATTTATTAATATCTTGCTTAGCGCCTTCTTTAAGTAGTGATATAAAACTAATTTCGTGCAACATTTTATAGTATAGGAATTATGGTTAAAGCTTATTTTAAAAAAATTGCTAAAAACTATCATAAAAAATCTCTTAATAATTTTGATTTCCCGTTTCTTAATTACTCAGATAATGAAAAAGTTGGTATTGATTCATACAAAACAAATGTAATTGTGCATCGATGCGTCAGTTTAATTGCAACATCTGCTAGTCATGTTCCATGGCAAATATTTAAGAATAACCACTTAGGAGTTCGAAAAATAATAAAAAACCATCCTGGATTAGATCTGCTTAAACATCCTAATTCAGAAACTTCTGGAGCTGACTTCTTCATTCAAAGCCTTTCTAATTTATTATTATATGGCAATAATTATATTTTTATTTCACTGCAAAACAATCAACCTACAAATCTTTGTAATGTACATCCATCACTAATTAATGTAGTAACAAATAACGGAAAAATAGTTTCATATAATGTCGGCATTGAAAATAAACGTCAAAATATTAATATTAATCCAGCATCGGGTATCGGCCAAATTCTTCATATTAAAAACTATAATCCTACTGATCAAAATAATGGCCTTTCAGCATTATCTGCTGCTTCTAGCTCAATTAATCTTCATGCCAAAATTATGGACTGGAACAAATCATTACTTAAAAATGCAATAAGGCCAAGTGGAGCTTTAGTATTTCAAGATGGTGATGGCTATTTAACAGACGAGCAATTTGAGAGACTTCAGCAACAATTCTATGAAAATTTTAGTGGATCATCAAATTCAGGCAAACCACTGATTCTAGAGGGTGGATTAAAATGGCAAGAAACTAGTAATGCGGAAAAATTTGAGAAATTCATAGAGCTTAAAGATTCAAGCGCTCGAGATATTGCAATTGCTTTTAATGTTCCACCTCAACTGCTAGGTATAAGCGGTGATAATACCTACAGCAATATGCAAGAAGCAAGGCTTGCATTATGGGAAGAAAATATAATCCCGCTTCTTGATAAATATGCAGATGCATTGAGCACTTGGCTATCATATTGGTATAATGATGAT
>JAYUJO010000112.1:0-2258 GCA_043765215.1 Rickettsiales bacterium
AAAAGATGGGTTAAAGATAAAATAAACAACTTTGATAAATTATATGACGCTTTATCTAAATTCTTCTCCCCGCAGATTTCAACTTAATTTACTATATAAGTAATAAGCTTTGAGCTGGTGATGACGGTTTATACCTTCCTTGTTCCCATGTTCTATATGTATCAAGCAGTACTCCTATTAATTGGGCAAATTGTTCTTGCGTCATTTTATATTGCTCAATTCTTAATCTCTTAAGCTCAGAAGGCTCTAGATATTTTTTACTATTTTTTATTATTCATATTTACGAATATGCTTTACGAATATATCACTAGGAGAAACTCATAGTGATATTGTTAATAGATTATATTATCACTTTCTCTATAGCAAGAAAAAAATCTATATAGAATAAAGCTAAATCATCTAATCAGTTCAAAAAGAAAAATGATTAATCAGAGTTAGTAGTTTGCTATATTGTCGCATGAATAAATCACAAATATTTTATGATAATTAAAAAGAACCAGCAAATTTTTTGTTTAATGTAATCACGGAGAACTATGCTTTGAAAGCAAGCATTGCTTCAACGCATCTTGCATATATTGCTATTCTTACAAATGAGCTGCTCTAACTATTTACTCAATATCAAAAAACAAAAATATACAATAGATGCAAATAATACAAAAGTAGAAAATATTTTAGGAATGGTAGGCAATGGGGTTTAAAATAATTAATAAACCAAAAAAGATAAAATAGACGATGTGAATATAACAGCAATTCAAGGTTAGTTATAGTTTTTATTAAGTACAAAATATTATCTTATAGACTAGAGATAAACTCAATAATATTTATAGTTTTGTAAGATTTTATGCTATACTAATATTTAATCAGCAACATGAATTAAATAATACTACTATGAGTAACAATCAGCCACTAGTGAGCTTTGACTACGCCATCAAATATCTGCTTAGAGATAAAGGCGATTACGGCATAGTCGAAGGCTTTATATCAGCTCTTCTTAAGACTAAGGGTTATAAGGATGTTAAAATAGTAGCTTTGCTTGAGAGCGAGAGTAATAAAGAGGATAGCAAAAGCAAAAGAAGTCTTGCTGATTTAATTGTCGAAGATGAAGATAAGCATAAATATATCATTGAAATTGAGCGCAATGTTAAGAACTCATATATTCACAAAGCTTGCTTTAACACCTCTAAATTGATTGTGGATAATTTGGCTCAAAGAGAAGATTATATGCAAATAATTAAAATATTTCATATCTCATTATTATACTTTCCAATTGGTAATGGCAGTGGCTCTATTTATCATGGTAAAACTATTATTCATGAAATTGAAACTAATGATAGACTATCAGTTCATATAGAGAATAAAGAAACTGGCAAAATATTTGATGCTACTGATATCTTACCAGAATATTTCTTTATATCAGTTCCACTATTTAATGATCGCCTTGAGAAAGAAATAGATGAATGGTTGCACGTAATGAAATATGACGAAGTACCTGAAAATTATCACTCTCCTTATATGGAGCAAGTAGCAGCAAAATTATCCATTTTGCAGATGACGAAGGAAGAAAGAGCTGAATACTCATATTATCAAAAAAAACTTTATAATGATAGAGATGAGCTAGATGCCGCTCTGTCTAAGGGAATTGCACAAGGTATTGAGCAGGGAAGAGCCGAAGGCGAAGCTAAAGGCATTGAGAAAGGCATTGAGAAAATAGCCATTAATATGTTAAAGGAAAACATAGATACTAAAACTATCACATTAGTCACTGGTCTTACGGCTGATGATATTTTAAAACTTAAAAATAGATTGTAATCAATTAAAAATAAGAACATATTTAGCTACAGGAATAGAATAAAAAATTACTATTAAGAAAAGAGATATAACAATTGATAAAATTATTGATGAATTAAAGAATAATATCAAGTTTGATTATTTTTTTAGTTCGACAATAACTTTAATGATCAAAAATTAATATTTAGTTAAAAAATGAATGATCAAAAAGGATATGTTATTTTGTTACATGGAATAATGCGCGCAAAATGCCATATGAAAGGTCTTGATAATTTTTTAAGGCAAAATGGATATGAAACAATAAATATAAACTATTCTTCTTCAAAATATGATTTGTCAACTTTAGCCGATATGATTTGGCAAGATTTATTGCTTATTTAACCTGAGTTCGATATAAGAGAAAGGAATGAAGAGAGAGAATAAATAGATAGAAGAAACTTTTAATTGATGATAGGATGCAAGTTTAAACC
>JAYUJO010000113.1:0-2237 GCA_043765215.1 Rickettsiales bacterium
TTTTTTAGACGAAGGAACAGCAACGATTATTGCATATGCATTATTTGCAGTAGGATTTGTTTTTAGGCCTCTAGGATCAATTATATTTGGTTATATAGGAGATAAATATGGAAGAAAAACTTCGTTGGTAATTAGTGTTTCCTTAATGGGTGGTGCTTCACTTGGCATGTGTGTTTTACCAACTTATGAAATGATTGGAATATGGGCATGCTATATAATTGCTTTAATTAGAATTATCCAAGGAATATCTGTAGGTGGAGAATATAGTGGTGCAATTATATATGCCGTAGAGCATTTTGATAAAAAAAATGCAGGTATTGTAGGTAGCATAGTAGTTGCTGGGTGTTTAACAGGTATTTTATTAGCTACTCTTGTCAGTAGTATGGTTAAATTACCAAATGTACCTGAATATAGTTGGAGATTAGCATTTTTCTTAGGTTTTATATTATCTCTAGTAGGTTTTTTTATTAGAAAAAAATTAAAAGAAACTCCAGAATTTTTATTAAACGGACCCAGTAAAGCAAAAATACCTTTATTTCAAGGGTTAAAAGAATATAAATTTGAAGCAATAGCGACGATATTAATAGCTGCTACAAATGGAGTTAATTTATATTATGTAGTTGTATACTTGCCTGGATATTTAAAGAAAATAACAGGTTTAGATTTATGGTTTTTGCCTATCATCACAACTACAATATTGGCTCTATTATCGCCATTATTCGGCTGGTTATCAGATCAAATAGGAAGAGCGAAAATAGTTGCAATAGGACTTGGATCTGTGATGATATATAGTTTTTTTATGTTAAGCTTCATAAAATTAAATCCATATATAGAAAGTATTTGCATAATATTTGCCATTCATGCAGTACTTTATTCAATTCAAGCAGCTACAATGAATATACTAGTTGTAGAATTTTTTCCAACTCAATATAGATTTAGTTGTGCAGCATTTTGCTATAGCATAGGTATGGGAGTTATAGGAGGTACATCGCCAATGATTGCAGCATGGATAGTTAATAAATTTGATGATGCTACGCTAATATTAAGTAGCTATGTCTCAAGTATAGCATTTTTAGGATTATTATCATTAAGCATTTTACAATTGAAAAAGAAGCATAAAAACTAAAATTAATAAAAAAAAATTATTTTTTTATAAAAAGAGGGCTTTAAAATAAGAAGCCCTCTAAGCTTTTAAGTATAAGGAATATTATAATAAAAATAGACTAAAAGGTTAACAACTAATTAACGCACCCCCGTAGTTTTCCACAGTATACAATTCAAAATTTATTGATTATTATGATTACTGGTAAAGCAAATGATCAATGATATAAAAATGTTTAAAAATTTATTAGATTCAATGGATAAAACTGAATTTGGTGTCAAAGCGTCTGAAATTAATATTGGTGATATACCTGAGCAAACTGCACCAAATCAGATTCGTGATGAAATACCTACTATGAATAAATTTGGTTATATGAAAGAAGAGTTTGACGAGTTTTCTTTTGAATTTATTAAATTTGCAAAAAATAAAGATGATATTTTTTTAGAATTAGGAACTGCTTATGGATGGATAGTTCGTAATGCATTAAAAGAAGGAATAAAAATAATTGCTAGTGATATAGAAAGTGAGCATTTACTAATTTTATTACAAGAAACGAAAAAAGAATATTTAGAGAATTTATATTTAAATCAAGGAAGATTCCCTGATGAAATCAATTTACCAAATGAATCAATTGGTGCAGTACTAACTTCTAGAATGTTTCACTTTTTAGATGAAAGAGATGTAGATTTGGGGTTTAGGAAAATACATAATTGGTTAAAACCTGAGGGTAAACTATTTTTTACTTCTTTATCGCCATATAACTATACTTTAAGAGATGATTTTTTGCAGATATTTAAAGCAAGAGCAGAAGAAGGAGTTAAATGGTGCGGTATAGTTGATAATATGACTCAGCAAGCACCAGAACATGCTGAATATTTAAATGATTTTTTACATGCATTCGATGTACCTCAGCTTGAGAAATTATTACCTAGCTACGGTTTTAAAATAGATAAAATAAAATTATTTGATTATGGAAATAATGATAGCAATGGCATAGGCCATGTTGGCTTTGTGGCAACTAAAATATAATAAAAATTATAGTATAAAATATGCAAATATTAGAGATAACTAAAATGTGATAATAAAAAGACATCCAATAGATACTGATAGATTTCATACCCTGTAAGTACCTATT
>JAYUJO010000114.1:0-5867 GCA_043765215.1 Rickettsiales bacterium
ATTAAAGCCAAATAAATCAGACACTTAAATTCAATTTCTTTTAAAGATTTATAACCTACAGAATTTACTCAATTTAAATATAAAAAGCAAGTACTAGAAATTTTATTAAAATTAACGACAGAAGATGGATCCTACTCATCATCAACCAGGGTGATAATATGGGCTATAAATAGATCCTGAGTCTTACTTGGGTGCGACAGTCGCCTTAGATGTTATTAACTCTCGCTCAAAAGTCATTAACACGAAGGATCAGAATCCAACTTCCTTTTACATATTTTAAGATGCTCCCGCATTCGCGAGGATGAAATGATCGGTTAATGAAGATGGATAAAAGCATTACGCGGGTATAACTTGATCGTTAAAGGACTTAATTAACTGCTCATATTCATTTATGCTTCCAAACTGCAGAACCTGCTTATCAGTAATCTGATTATTAAACCAAGTGCATTGTCGTTTTGCATATTGACGAGTTTTAGCTGAGGCGAGTTCCAAAGCTTTGTCTTTAGTTATCTCATCTTTTAAATATAAAATTATTTCAGCAATTCCTAATGCTTTAGAGGAAGATGTTGCAAGATCAGGATATTGCTCAAATAACGTTTTAACTTCCTCTATTGCGCCAGTTTTAAATAATTGAGCTAAGCGATTATTACACGTGTCATAGAGGAATTTTCGGATGGGAAGAAGTAAAATAACTCTAAAATTAATGTCTGGTAATGGCAATATCTTTTGCTGCTGAAAATGCATGATAGATTTACCAGTTTGCATGAATACTTCATAAGCGCGAATAACTCTTTGCGTATCACCCATATTTAAAACAGAAGCAACTTGTGGATCTGCTATATGTAATTTATTAAAAAACTCATATGCACCAATTTTCTGATGAAGCAAGCGTGCATTTACTCGAACTGACTCCTCGATATTTGGAATATTACTAACGCCATTAATTAGCATGCTGATATACATACCGCTGCCACCAACAATTATAGGCAGAGCTCCACGATTACTAACTTGCTTTATAATATTTGAGGCATGCTCAATATATTTAGCAACGGAGAATTCTTCAGACGCATCTATAAAATTATATAAATAATAAGGTAGCTCTTCCTTTAACTCCAAAGTGGGCGATGCGGTTATAATTGGTATTTGTCGATATATTTGCATTGAGTCAGCGTTAATGATTTCACCGCCATGTCTCAATGCAAATTGATGAGCAAAATTAGTTTTACCACTAGCAGTTGGACCACAAATTATAACCGCTTTTTTCATAAAACTTTATTTTTTTAATGTTACCATCAGTTCACTCCACTCTCTCTTGCTCATACCACTTGTTTCTTGAGTTACATCTTCGCCATTAAGCATTTGGAGTATGCATTCCATACCTTTTTTAGATATGCACGTTCCATGCATTCTGTGCTCTACAAAAGCTTCATAAGCAAATGGAACCCACTCCTTAACAATTGTAAGCATGGTATCAGCGTAAGCTCTGATTTCATATTGAGCATGGCTATCTGCTCTTAATGCCAGGAAATGTAGCAAATTATGCAAATTAATTTTCCAATACCATTCAGTGTAGGTGTTTAATGTTAAATTCATACGAGCAAGCTCTCTAGTAATTCCCACATTATTTTCATTAACAACATTGCCTTGCTCATCTTCATTCATCATTTCAATATAATGACGGTGACAATTATTGGCATCTTCTCTTAAAGTGTTCAAGACTCTATCAGCTTCATCATCTGGCAAAGTGTCACTGCTTCTTCCTTGTTTATTTATTGCTGATTGTGGACTTAAATGAATTTTTTCTGGCATATAAAATTCATTAGTTAAGATAGAATAGCGTGCGGAATATTCGTTAACACTAGCAGTTCTGTGACGAATCCATTGTCTTGCTATGAAGATAGGTAGTTTAATATGAAATTTTATGTCACACATTTCAAATGGAGTAGTGTGACTATGGCGCATTAAATAATTAATTAAACCTTTATCTTCCAAACTTTTTTTAGTGCCTCTGCCATAAGAAACTCTGGCTGCTTGAACAATGGCGCTATCATCGCCCATATAATCAACGACTCTGACAAAGCCGTGATCTAGTACTTTTATGGGTTTGAATAATAATTTCTCAATATTATCCACAGTTGCTCTTTTAGTTGTGTATTGATTTTGTAATAGATCTTGAAGCTCTTTCTCTTTTGACATATAATTAATCCTTTTGTATATCGATAAAATGTTATATTGTTATGATGATAATACCAACTAAATTAAATTCAGAAACTGATTTTTAAAAAAAAATAAATTAATGCTTTTCATTGTTGTATCTATGGTAATCTGTTTGCTTGGAATTGCCGCCTTAATATCTGCTACCGAAACGGCTATAACCGCCACATCTCCTGGTCATATTCAAAAATTAAAATCTCAAGGTAGTAAAAAAGCAGAGTTACTTTTAGGCATCTTGAAAATTAAAAATAAAGTAATTAGTACCCTTTTAGTTGGCAACAGCATTGCTAATACTTTGTGCACCACCATCTCAACTGGAGTTTTTATTGAAATGCTTGGCGATGATATGGGCACTTTTGTCTCTGCAATTGTTATGTCCCTTTTAATTATTGTGTTCTCAGAAGTGATACCTAAAGCTATTGCTGTGGCTCAATCTGAAAAAATCGCTTTATTAGCCACACCCTATTTACTAGTAGTACTTAAAATATTAGAGCCAGTCAATATTTTTTTATCATATATTATTAGAGGATTTTGTTTTGTTTTTCGCATTGATCTTCATCAAACAATTTCAGCAGCAGACGAAGTACGCGGAGTGATTGAACATCACATGCATGAGGGCAATGTTTATAAAGATGATCGCGATATGCTTGGGGGTATTCTTGATATTAGAAACATGGAAATTTCAGACATCATGGTGCATAGAAGCAGAATAATTGCCATTGATGTTGATATAACTAATGAAAAAATTATTACGGAAGTGTTCGCATCGCCTCATAGCCGGTTTCCATTTTGGCAAGATACGCCTGATAATATTATCGGTGTTTTACACGTCAAAGATTTGATGAACAAGATTCATCATCATAAGGGAAATGTTAATGAAATTGATATTCGCGAAATTTTAAGTCAGCCAGTATTTGTGCCTGATAATTCTTTGGTAATTCAGCAATTACACATGTTTCGTGAAGGGCAAACTCATTTAGCTTTCGTAGTTGATGAATATGGTGATTTGCAAGGAATCATTACGCTTGAAAATATTCTAGAGGTTATAGTTGGAAATATTTATGATGAACATGATTTAATCAAAGATAAAATATCAAAACTTGCAGAAAATATATTTGTTATTGATGGATCAACAACTGTTCGTGATTTGAATAGAGAATTTAACTGGCAAATTTCTGAAGAAGAGGCAATTACTCTTGGTGGATTTATTATTCATCATATGGAAAAAATACCTAATCAAGGCGAATATTTAATTTATAAAAACTTAAAAATGATTGTAAAGAAAAAAAATGATCATAATATTAAAGTTGTTAAAGTAATAATTCAAAATGAGATGGATAATAATGGTGATTAGCATTATTGGCTATATGTTATTACTTTGTGGAGCTTTTGCTTCCATAACCACAATTTTTGCTAAAAACAAAATTCAAAAATATAGCTTTTTTATATCATCAATTGCACCATTTTTAAGCATCATCTTATTAATATTTGCATTTTTAGTTTCAGATTTTACTCTAAAAAATGTGTTCCTAAATTCAAGTTTAGAGCTTCCTGTTATATATAAAATTGCTGCAGTATGGGCCAGTCATGAGGGATCTATTATGCTATGGTGTGGTTTACTTGGCCTAGTCAATTATATTTACATATCTAATGCACAATTTTCTGATCAAGCTAAAAATTTTGGTAGAGCATTTTCTGCGCTAATACATTTATTATTCATAAGTTTTGTAATTACAACATCCAATCCATTTGAAGTTTTTTCTTTTGTACCAGCAGTAGGTATGGGCTTAAATCCAATGTTGCAAGACATGGCTTTATCCATTCATCCACCTATATTATACCTCGGTAATGTTTGCTTTGCTCCAGTTTTTATTGGAACATTGATCATATTATATCGACCAAATGAAGTTGACAATATTTTATATAGAAGTCAAAAAATTCTAAATATAGCGATGATATTATTAACCATAGGCATCGGTCTTGGTTCTTGGTGGGCTTATCGCGAACTTGGTTGGGGCGGCTATTGGTTTTTTGATCCTGTTGAAAATATCTCAATCATGCCGTGGCTTATTGGCGTGGCATTGCATCATTTTTACATAATATATAATCGAAATAGGCTTTACTTAAAGTGGATTATAGCATTATCTATAATTGGTTTTTTAAGCATTATTTATGGAACTTTCATTGTTCGAAGTGGTATCATCACCTCGGTTCATTCTTTTGCCTTTTCCCCGCAGCGAGGGTTATTTATATTTTTAATATGTTTAATTTTAACTTTAATTTCAGTTATTTATTTTTTAATTAGAAAAAAATATTTGGTTGAAATAATTACTCAAGCACAAACAAATGACAAACTAATTTTGATTGGCAATATTTTTTGGCTTATAGCTCTTGGCAGCTTGGTAATTTCTTTAATATACCCAATTTATTGTTTTATGATTTGGGGCATTGATGTTGTTATTGACCCTGATTATTTTCATAAAATATTTATTCCTATATTTATACCAATTATTCTACTTGCATCAATAACTCCTCGCCTTGATCGAAAATGGTGGTTTAAAAATGGAATCTTATTATTTTTAAGCGGCTTGATATTTATAGCATTTAGATATCAAATTACATTCAATTTGATATCATCTTGCATTTGCTTTAGTTCAATCTTCTTAATATTACAAATGTTAGACTATATTATGCATGCGTCTAATTATTTTAAAAATTCTATCTCAACTATAAAAACTTCAGTTTTCTTTAGTCATTTAGGTTTTGGTATGCTTGCGCTTGCAGTTGTATTAAATTGTAATTTAGCTCAAGAAATTGAATTTATCGGTAAAATTGGTGATATTAAACAAGAGCATGATTTATCAATAAAGTTAGATAATATTAAATTTTCTCAAAGTAATAATTATTATCGACAAATTGCCATATTTAAAATTGAGGACAAGAATAACATTATTTTCTTAAAACCAGAAAATAGATTATATAAAGTCGAAAACTCACTATCTCAGGAAGCGGATATTTTTTCTTTTATTTTTTATGATTTATACGCAGTAATTAGCCGGATTGAAAAAAGTTTAGATCAACATGTAAGTAATGATATAGTCCATGCGCGAATATATTATCAACCCTTTATTAGTTTTATTTGGTTTTCAATCGCTTTAATAGCATTAGGATTTATGTTATCTAGGATACGAGACGATATTAAAACTCAATAATTTTAAGATTTTCTCCCAAAGATATGCTGTCCTCAAAATAGTCAAGCAAAGGCTCTATTAAATCTGGATCAGAACATGTTAAAATTGTTCGATCCCCTAATGGATGCTCAACTAAATCTACTTTAATAAATTTTTCATTGATTTTAAAAGTATATGATGGAGTGTTTTGATGATGGTTAAATGAATATTTATCAAAATTCTCAGTTAAAACCGCACTTTTATAGGACCCCTGTATAATTTGACAAAATCTTTTAACATAATCACCCTTAACGGTAAATCCTCGCATTATTATTCTTCCTTTTTTGGATAATTACAAATATGCTTATTAAGCATTTCTTTGTTAACTATAGTAAATTAACTTGAGATAGCGTAGAAAGAGTGATAGTAAAGAGTTAGAAATGCAAGCATATAGTATAGATTTAAGGAAGAAGGTAATAAAGT
>JAYUJO010000115.1:0-5864 GCA_043765215.1 Rickettsiales bacterium
CCCCTCTACTTGCACCTTTAACAAGACCGGCAGTATCAACAAATTCTATAAAAGCTGGAATTATTTTTGCAGATCCTGCATTTTTAGCTAAAGAATGAAGTCTGTCATCTGGCACAGAAACCGTTCCAGTATTTGGCTCAATTGTACAAAATGGATAATTTGCTGCTTCAGCGTTGCTGCTTGCAGTTAATGCATTGAATAAAGTCGATTTTCCAACATTGGGAAGGCCTACGATGCCACATTGTAATTTCATATAAATAATAAATAAATTGTTTAAAAATTTTTGGAATTAATAATATTGAATATATAAGATATGAATGAAGTTTAAAAACCTATCGAGTAACTACTCTTTTAAAATCTTCAATTTTATCTGTGATTAAGGAACCAATGTTTTCAGTAATAATTTCAATATTATGACTAATTAATTTGCTTTCCGCATTTGAAAATTTTTCTAATACAAATTGGGCAATATCGTAATTAGGATTTCCAGGTCTGCCTACTCCAATTCTAATACGATGATAATTACTGCCAATAGTATTTTTAAGGGACTTCAGACCATTATGCCCACCAGTGCCGCCATCTAATTTATGAGCTAATCTTCCTAAAGATAAGTCAATATCATCGTGTATAACAATGATATTACTTATTGGTATTTTGTAAAATGACGCAACAGATTGAACTGCTATACCTGAAAGATTCATATATGTTTCAGGCTTGCACAATATAATTTCAATATTATTAATATTGATTTGAGATAAACTTGATTTAAATTTAGACTTTACTTGCCAGTTACCATTAAATTTTTTTGCAATTTGATCAATCGCCATAAATCCGGCATTATGGCGAGTTTCTGCATATTCAAGATCTGGATTACCAAGACCGACAATTAAAAACATAAGCTTAACTCAAACATAAATTTAAAACTTATTTTTTTGTAGCTTCAGCTTTAGTTTCTTCGGCATCTTCACCTTTACCCTTCTTACCAATGATAGAAGCAATAACAAAGTTTGGATCTTCTAAAAGTTTAGCACCTTCTGGCAGCACTGCTTCTTTAGCTTTTATAGAAGTTCCAATTGGCATTAAAATTGTATCAATTTCAATTTTTCTTGGTAAATTATCAACTGGACAAAGAATATTTAGGAATCTTTTTACAGTATTAAAATAACCACCTCTTTTTACACCTAAAGAATTTTCTTTATTAGCATAAACAACAGGAACCTTCATTTTTTGCATTTTACTTTCAAGAAAAACAAAATCTGCATGATTAACTATGTCCGTAATTGGATTTAAAGTTATGTCTTTTGGCAATACTTTATATTTTTTTTGACCAATTTCGAACTCAAATAATTGAGACATATATTGTGGTCTTCTATAATATTTGGTAATTTCTTTTTCTTCAATAGCAATTGATAAAGGATCTTTACCTGCTCCATATAAAGTTGCAGGCACCATGCCTCTTCTTCTTAAGGCTCTTGCTGGCCCTGTTCCCAAATCTTCACGCAGTTCAGCTGCAAGCGTTAAAACTTCACTCATTTTTATCTCCAAGATATCTTTTAAAATTAGCTTTTCATTAAAGCCTCATCAAGCATAGCAATATACAAGTTTACTGATCAGTATTCAAGAGTTTTTTGCAAAAATTTATATATTTTACATTTAAAGGTTAAATCAATTAAATATTCTCTGTTGATTTTGATTAAATATGCTATGCTATGTCAGCAAATTTTAAACATTAACAATTTAAATTAAATGGCAATATTTAATCTTGTATTTTTTAAAGTATTATCGTCTTTATTAAGTGTAGTCATAGGCTTTTTAGCTGGTAGATATTCAAATGTTGAAAAAGAAAGCATAGCATCATTGCTGTTTTTTTTCGTGGCTCCTATAGTTTTCTTTGCCATTCCTACTAGCACGCATTTAACATTTAGCTCACTTGGCATAACTGCACTGACTTTTACATTATGCACTCTACTCAGCGTTTTTAGCTATTATTTATATGGAAAAATTTGGCAAGATTCACATAGAAATATTCTAGCTCTTTCAGCTGGAACTGGAAATAGCGGCTATGTAGTGCTACCAATTGCTGTTACATTATTTGATGATTACACACTCAGTATATATGCACTTGGATTAATCGGAATTTCAATTTATGAGGCATCTATTGGTTGCTATTATTGCGCAAGAAGTATTGGCACATTCAAACAAAGCGTGCTGCGCGTGGCCAAACTCCCTCTACTTAATGCATTTTTCTTAGGTTGCTCATTAAGTCTCATGGGTTTTCAATTGCCATTTTTTTTAGATGAATTTATTATAAATATGAAGGGATCATATTCAATTTTAGGCATGGTGACCATCGGACTTGCTTTATCTAATATTAAGAAATTTGAACTAGACATTAAATTCACTGCTGCTGCTTTTGCTAGTAAATTTCTTTTCTATCCCATTTTATTTAACCTATTTATTTTATTTGATATGTATGTTTTAAAATGGCTAGATACAAGTTATTATAACGCTTTGCAATTGCTTTGTGTTGCGCCACTTGCTACAAATACAATTGTACTTGCATCATTATATAAAATTTATCCTGAAAAAGTAGCTACCGCGGTATTAATTTCATTAATATTTGTATTAGTATATATGCCTGTAATGGCTACTCTTTTCTTACAAAATATCACAATATAATAATTTTATTCTTTAAATATATAAATGGAAAATCATATGAACACTTTAAACAAAAAAACTAAAGTATTAATTATAGGTTCAGGGCCAGCTGGATTAAGTGCTGCAATTTACGCTGCTCGGGCATCATTAGAACCAATATTAATTCATGGCATGCAACCAGGCGGGCAACTAACCATCACAACAGATGTAGAAAATTATCCAGGTTTTGCAGAGACCATTCAAGGACCATGGCTTATGCAAGAAATGGAAAAGCAAGCTGAAAAGGTTGGAACGCAAATGGTTCATGATTATGTCGAAAAAGTGGATATGCAATCAAGGCCATTTAAGGCCCATACCGCAAATGGAGATATTTACGAAGCAGATAGCATCATTATTTCCACAGGCGCTCAGGCTAAATGGTTGGGTTTAGAGTCTGAGCAAAAATTTCAAGGTTACGGAGTGTCTGGATGCGCTACATGTGATGGCTTTTTCTTTAAAAATAGAGATGTAGTCGTGATTGGGGGCGGAAATACAGCCGTTGAAGAAGCATTATATTTAACAAATCATGCTAAAAAAGTATATTTAATTCATAGAAGAGATGAACTGCGAGCTGAAAAGATGCTTCAAAGTAAATTGCATAAAAATGAGAAAATAACCATGGTTTGGGATAGCGAGCTTCATGAAGTTCTTGGCACCGATCAACCTAAATCAGTCACTGGAGTTAAAATTAAGAATACAAAGTCAGGAGAAATTTCTGAAATTAATTGTGAAGGAGTTTTTATAGCTATTGGTCATAAACCAAATACTGATATGTTTAAAGAACATTTAGATATGGACGAAGAAGGCTACATTATTACTGCGCCAGATTCCACAAAAACAAATATTGACGGAGTCTTTGCAGCAGGTGATGTGCAGGATAAAATTTTTCGCCAAGCTATAACAGCAGCTGGAACTGGTTGCATGGCAGCTTTAGAGGCTGACAAATATTTAAGAGGAGTTTAATAATAAAGATTGAACTATATTTAAACCCGTGGTATAAAAACTATTGCTAGTGCATATATAAAAAGTTTTTATACTACGAAGAATTAATTAACTATCAAGTAGTTAAATTAAAACTTGATTAATTAAAGAATATAATTTATTAATCAACAATTACAAAAATATATTTAAAAAGATACTTATGGAATATATCCACTCAATTATTTCTAACATTGATGCGCAAATTTTTATTGGTTTTCTAGCTTTAAACCTGATATTTGGCTTGATGGCTTCTAAAGGAGTCAGCACCATGCGCTCATATTCGATTGGCAATAAAGATTTTAGTACCGCAACAATTGTATCGACTATTGTTGCCACTTGGATAAGTGGAGAATTCTTTTTTACAATTGTTGCTGAAGCTTACACACAAGGTTTAGGATTTCTACTAATAATGGTTTTAGGAGATTTTTTAGGTATATTTTTAGTTGGAAAGTTTTTTGCTCCTCGAATGGGAGAATTTTTAAATAAATTATCTATTGCAGAAGCGATGGGTGATTTATATGGCAAAAATGTCAGAATCATCACAGCAATTTCTGGGTTTGTTGGCATTAGCGGCATAATTGCCATTCAGCTAAAAATATCTGGATTATTATTTGAGTATGCACTGGGAGTACCGTTAATTTATGGAGTAGTAATTTCAGGAATAATTATTACTCTATATTCTTCACTTGGCGGAATTAAATCCGTAGCTTTTACTGATATTATACAATTTATTTCTTTTGCAACAATTATCCCAATTATCGCTTATTTTCTATTAAAAGGTGTTGGAAATCATGAAGATGTTTCTCTAGTATTAACTACTAAGTTAGATTTACATGAAACTTTTAATTTTTCAAATCCAAATTTATATTATATTTTTTCATTATTTTTATGGTCTGTTATACCCTCTCTTAATCCAGCAATTTTTCAAAGAATAGCAATGGCTAAAGATACGCAGCAAGCAAGTAGAGCTTTTAAAGTTGCTTCTATGTTTAGTTTAATTCTTGCAGCAATAGTATGTTGGATTGGCATATTAGTTTTAACCATATATCCTGATTTAAAAGGTAATGATATTTTAAAAGTAATGATTTCTGAATTTAATTGGATTACTGGTTTTAGAGGCGTTATCCTAGCAGGAATCATGGCGATGGTGATGTCTACAGTTGATTCATATATTAATTCAAGCTCAATTCTACTAATTCATGATTTGAGGCAATCAATAAGTAATAAAATATTAGTTGACGAACTCAAAACTACCAGAATATGCTCTATGATTATTGGTTCAATTGCAATATTATTTGCAATAAAAAGTGGTAGCTTTTTAGATTTATTCATTTGGGCAAGTATGTTTTACATGCCAGTGGTGACGGTGCCATTTATTATGACCATATTTGGTTTTAGAAGCAGTGGCAAATCCGTGATCCTTGGCATGATTGCAGGACTTAGCACATCTATGATTTGGGAACTATGTGTTGATTTAGCTGGTGTTGGAGGCTTGATTCCTGGAATGCTTGCTAACTTATTGGTTCTTTTTACTGCGCATTACGCATTAAAACAAAATGGTGGTTGGCAAAAAAAGGCAGATTTAGTTTTAGATAATAGTAAATATGATGAATTTGAGGATCGTTCATTTAAAAAGAAAGCTTATGATATAGTCATTTATCTTAAGAAAAAAGTGCCAAATAGAGAAGCAGTTATCTCAATGCTTGGCTTATTTTTAATAATTTCAAATTTCTTGAGTGCAAGCGCTGTTCCTCAAAATATATATCAAAATTATTCATCTACATTAGATATTATTTACGTAATTACTTTATGTTGCGCGGCGCCTTTGCTTGGCTATCCATTATGGCCAGAACATTGGAAAAACTCCAATTTTTTAGCCTTCATGTGGTATGCTACAATTTTCATGGTGCCAATTTGTTTTAGCTCATTTACACTTGTTGTTAGTAATTTTTCCGAGATGCAAATAATGGTATTTATGGCCAATATGTTGGTGATTTCCACTATACTTAATTGGAGATTGGCAATTTTATTTATCTCAACAGGAATTTCATTGATCTTATTATTATTTAAAAATAAATTTTATATAATACCAGTTGAAATTCAAGTTATTTCAACAAAGTTCAAAATCACCTATCTCTTATTATTGATTAATGCAGTATTCTTTTTGTTTATAAAACCAAAACAAG
>JAYUJO010000116.1:0-2211 GCA_043765215.1 Rickettsiales bacterium
AATATTAGATGAATATTAATTAGTTAATGGCATATAGTAATTGATACCAACAAAATTTATATTCTGATTAGACCATAGTAAATCTAATGGGCGAAAACCACCAGCGCATGAATGATATTCATCCCAATTAGCAGCGTAGCTAATGCTAGCTGTTGTTCCTAAAATTTGCCTAATATCAGCAGCTAAATTAATTAAATTAGTAACAAATGGAAATTCATAATTATCATCCTTTATACTAGTTGCACCTTTAAGCTCAGATCCTAAATAGAAAGTGTCAACTTCATCCTTAAGTAATTCAGCATAATGCATTACAAACTTATTATATTGCACTGAAAAATCTGCAACATGCTCTGCATCACTAGAAATAACTCCGCGCCAATCTTTATTTTCATTATCAACCATTAAAAATGGATAAAATGCAACTTTTAACCCTGAATCTTTTAATGCTTTAGCATATAATAAAACATCATCATCTGGCATTGTCCCGCCAAATCTAACCGTCGATGGATCATTTACATCACTTCTATGAATTTTATATGCATTACTTCTGTCATAATTACTCACTAACCACGGATCATCGGTTTCAGATAATTTTTTTTCAACACCAGGTTTTATTTCAATATTTTCAATATCAGTGTTATTAACAAACCAAGAAACTGACAAGCCCACTAATTCTAAATTTGGCAAAGCTGCTTTCATTTGATCAATTGATAAATGATTAAGTGCCTGTTCGCCGCATCCAGGAGCCAGCATTACTGCCTTCATATGCTTAACTACGAAGTCCATATTTTCAGCATGCTCTGGTAAGATTTCTCCTATTATTTGATCAATATCCATAAATTTATTTTAATTTTTCTTTTAATAAATCATTGACCATGGATGGGCTAGCAGTGCCACCAGATTTTTGCATTACCTTGCCAACAAAAAAGCCAAATAATTTCTCTTTACCATTTCTATATTCAGTAACAAAATCAGTATTTTCAGCCATCACTTGATCAATAATTGCAATGATTGAGCTAGAGTCAGATACTTGAGTTAATCCTTTTTCTTCGACAATTTGCGCAGCTCCATTACCACTAATAAACATTTCCTCAAAAACGATTTTTGCAATTTTTCCAGAAATAACTCCCTCTTCAATCATCTTAACCATTTCACAAATCATTTGTGGAGTAATTTTGCATTCAGATAGTTTCAATCCATTTTTATTTAATTTGCCAAATAATTCACTAGTAATCCAGTTGGCAACAATTTTAGCATTAGTCGACTTACTTGCTTCTTCAAAATATTCGCTAGTTTCTTCATCAGCAACTAAAACTTCAGCGTCATATTTGCTTAAATCCATTTCGTTAATATAACGATTAATTTTTGCATCTGGTAATTCTGGCAACTCTGCTCTTAATTTTTCAATTAATTCATCATCTACAATAACTGGTAGTAAGTCTGGGTCTGGGAAATAGCGATAATCATTTGCATCTTCTTTGCTACGCATTGTTTTAGTTTGACCACTTTGTGTATTAAACAATCTAGTTTCTTGATCAATAACTCCGCCATTTTCCAATATTTCAACTTGTCGCATTGCTTCATATTCAATGGCTTTGACAATATTTTTAATTGAATTTAAATTTTTAATTTCACATCTAGTACCAAGAGCTTCACCTGGTCTTCTAACTGAAATATTAGCATCACAACGCATTGATCCTTGATCCATATTTCCATCACATGATCCAACATAGCGAAGTATGCTGCGAAGTTTTTTGACATATTCAGCTGCTTCATTTGGTGATGATAAATCAGGCTCAGATACAATTTCCATCAGCGCAACACCGCATCTATTTAAGTCAATCAAACTATAATCTGGATGCTGATCATGCATGCTTTTACCTGCATCTTGCTCTAAATGAATGCGGTTAATTCTGATTTTCTTAGTCGAACCATCATCGAGAATAATGTTTAAAATACCATCTTGCACAATTGGAATATAAAATTGCGAAATTTGATAACCTTGTGGAAGATCTGCATAAAAATAGTTTTTGCGATCAAAGATCGATAATTTATTAATTTTAGCACCAATACCAAGACCAGTTTTAATTGCTTGCTCTACACAATATTTATTCAATACTGGTAGCATTCCAGGCATAGCAGCATCAATTAACGACACTTGCGTATTAGGCTGAGCTCCAAATTCAGTTGCAGTATTTGAAAATAATTTAG
>JAYUJO010000117.1:0-5852 GCA_043765215.1 Rickettsiales bacterium
TCACTATCGCCAAATGAAAAACTTTATTATTTGGTCAATGATTTTTATCAACAAAGTTTTAAATCATGGAAAAAGATAGGCAATAAAACTTCAATTGCTTCATCATATTCTAATTTTGAAGTAAAATTCTCTGCAAATAAAATTGGTAATTTGCTTAAGTTCTCAAAAAGTAAAATATTTAACATTCAGGCTAAGCTTGAATCTCTTGACTGTTTACAAATCAAAAGAACATTTAATAAGTTTGGAATGAACAATGTTAATGTTCCCGTCATCACACTGCCTAAAAATATATTTTCTCAATTAACAAGTCATCATAGTGATAAATATTTATCTAACTTGACCAATATCGAGGATACTAGTATCGAAGATATTCTGCCTGAGCAGCGAAGAGATATTATATCACAAAAAAAGCAATTTATTCCGCTCAATTTTGATTTAGTACGTTTCGTGTTTTTTCACAATAAACTTTCTTGTAATAGCAAACTTTTATATTTAAAATTATTTTCAATAATTCATAAAATAAAGCAAAAAAATCATTTTAACATTTATGCAGGCGGAATTGAGACCAAGACTCTGCTAGATCAATGCAATATATCTCGATCTACTTTGCTTCGCTGTCTTAGGCAATTAAAAACTAGTGGTTTAATTGAATCTGAAAAAATTAGGGTTGAAGAAAAAGCTCATTATTCAAATAGATTTGATAAAATCATAAACTTTATTCAATTATTAGTTCCGAGTGAATTAAATTCTGTTTTTCCTAAAAAAATTCAAAGTAATGAGGATATTTTGAATCAAAATACTGCGTCAAAACAAGACCCTGACTGCGTCAAAATAATACCCTCTTATACATATAGCTTAAAAAAGAAAACTATAAATAAAACTAGATCTATCAAATCTAATTTTGTTAAAATTAATTTAGAAGAAGAAATAGAAGAAAAAATATCTCAAAAATCGGAGTCCCTTAAATCAAGTGAAGAAAATAATTTTTTCAACAATCCAAAGAAAATATCTGAATTTTATCCATTATCTGAAGAAGATGGAAAAACATTACAATCTACCTCAGGTAGAAATTTTAACCTCAATGCAATGAACGAAATTTTAAAATCTTTAGCAAATAAGCTGCAAAGCCACCTATTTAATAGTAAAAAGGGCTTTATGAATTATATGAGCAAAATTTACAAATATGAAATGCGAGATGCCTTTAAAATAAGCAATGAAACTTTTAAAATAAGAGCAAATGATTCTAAAGAAGATATAATAGAAAAATATTTGACTGAAATAGAAAATACCAGATTAATATCAAAAGAATGGTATTTGAAGAAGAAGTTAGCATCAGTATTAAAACCAAGTACAGCTTATAACTTGCTTAAGAATTACCAAGATCTTGAAATCAACAATGAAAAGGTCACCATTAATTTAAGATCAAATATTGATTTAACAGAATTAGAGCAAGATATCATCTTGTCGCAAGTAAAGGCAACTCATGAACAAATAGGGCAGGGGGGAGAATATACACTAATAGAAAATTTGGTATTCTCTATGCCTACATTGACAATGCCCGCATTCGTAATGCCTGATGAGAATATAGTAGACAGAAAAAATAAAAATAACATATCTCCAAGAATGGGTCTATGGGGAAATATCAGGTCAAAAATAGTAGAATTACTAGGCCCAAATGGTGATGCGATTGATGTAAGTTGGTTTAGTAAGATATCGGCAGAAATAGATGAGAAAAACGGACAAATCAAACTCAAAGCACCAAGTGATTTTGTCAGAGATTATATATTTTCCAATTACGAAACTATAATAGAAAAAGGAACTAAAATTAATGGCTTAAAATTTAATGGAATTTATTCAGCGGTAAATCCTGAAACTATTTTAAATATATGGCGGTAATAAATAGAATAAAAAAAATAATGCTATAAATTAAGGCAGGAAATATTTCCTTGAAATATATGGGAAGAATATAATAATTCACAAAGTTTTATACAAAAAATGTGGAAAACTAATATTATGAATAAAATTAAAGGAATAAATAAAACTTGCTTGAAGAAACAATTTAATTTATTAATTGTTAATTACAAAAATATAATTAAAAAGAAACTTATGCAATTTATTGACTCTATTATTTCTAACATTGATGCTTGGATTGTGGTGATGTTTCTGGCCATAAATCTTTGTGTTGGTTTTTATTTTGGGAGAGGTATAAAAAACTTAAAAGAATATGCGCTTGGAAAGCGTAATTTTTCTACAATAACCATTGCTGCTACTATAGTTGCTACTTGGATTGGCGGAAGTAGTTTTGCAATTACTACTTCTGAGGTTTACAATGAAGGACTTTATTTTATTATTCCAGGTTTAGCTGATAGTTTTTCATTTTTCTTAATTGCATATTTTATAGCTCCACGAATGGGAGAATTCTTAGGTAGTTTATCAGTAGCGGACGCAATGGGCAACCTTTATGGTAGACAGGTGAGAATAATATCTGCAATTTCAGCTATATTTCCTGCAATTTGTAATGTAACAATTCAATTTACAGTCCTTACAAGTATTTTAAGCTTCTTTTTAGAAATTCCAGGAATATATGCGACTTTAATTAGTAGTAGTATAATTATTATCTACTCGACTTTTGGAGGAATAAAAGCTGTCACATTTACTGACATTGTACAGTTTTTTACTTTTGGTGTAGTAATGCCAATTATTGCGTTGTTAATATGGAAAACTTTAGGAGAAAATCAAAATATATCTGAAAATTTTATAAATAATCCTTTATTTAATTTTCAAGAATTTTTTGATTATCAGAATCCAAAATTTTTAAACGTTTTATTATTATTCTTTTTTTTCTTAATTCCTGGTTTAGATCCAGCTCTATTTCAAAGAATTTCTTTAGCAAAAAATGTAAAACAAGTGGTTAAGTCATTTTATATAGCTGGTTTATTTATAATGGTGTGTGAAGCTATAGTTCTTGTATTTATTGGTATACTTTTAATGGTAGGTAAAAAAAATGGATTAGTAATAAATCAAGATAATGTTATTCCTTATATTTCAAATACTTATTTAGGAGTTGGTTTTAAAGGATTATTTTTAGTAGGTATTACAGCCATGATTATGTCTACGGCTGATTCATATATTAACAGCGCTTCTGTTTTAATAGCACATGACTTAGGTAAATCTTTAAATTTAAAATTAACAGAAAAAAATGAATTACTTTTTGTTCGTAGTATGGCTTTTATAGTAGGAATAATAGCTTTATTAATGTGCATATATTTTCAAAATCTCTTAGAAATAATATTAATATCATATAGCTTTTATATGCCTATTGTTTCAGTACCATTATTGTTAGCAATCTTTGGATTTCGTAGCAATAGTAAAACAGTATTAATAGGAATGATAGCAGGTTTTATGACTGTTGTTTACTTTAAAATTTGTACTGAAATAGATAGTTTAATTCCAGGAATGCTAGCTAACATTATATTTTTTATTAGTAGTCATTATATTTTAAAAACTGAGGGAGGATGGGTTGGAATTAAAGATAATACTGAAATGAATAAAATAATCTATCAGAGAAAGGAATTTTTTATTAAAACAAAAAATAATTTAAAGAATTTTAATTTAATGAGATTTTTTCATAATAACTTACCTAAAAATAACTCCATACTTGTATATTATGGATTTTTCTATTTAATTTCTATCTTTGCTTCAGTTTATTCTACTCCAAAATATATTTATAATAATTATAGTCAAATTATAGATTATACATATTATTTTACTTTAATATTTATGACTATATTTATAACTTATCCGGCTTGGGCTATAAAATACAGAAATAAAAATTTTATTTCTGCTCTTTGGACTTTTTCAATGATATATAATTTAATATTTGTGAGTAGTTTACTAGTTATTATTAACGAATTTAGTCATATACATTTAATTATTCTAATGATTAACTTAGTTACCATTTCAGTCTTATTAAGATGGCAAGCTGTCTTAGCTTTATCATTTATTGGAGCATTATCAAATATCATTTTTTATAAATACTTCATAGGAACTATTCCAGAAAATACTAATGATTATAATTTTAAACTAATATATGCATTACTTTGTTTAGGAATCATATTAATAGCTTTTCTAAAACCAAAACAGGAGCAAATGGAAGAGACGGAGGCGAAGGTAGATGGTTTAGAAAATGTTGTTGATGATTTAAACATTAAAATTGATGATTTAAATGATGCAGTAACCTATTACGACGAGCGTGTGCAAGATCAACAACAGGAAATCGAGAGGCTTGGTTATACTGCTCAAAAAATACTAAATAATGTTAATCATGAGCTTCGATTGCCGGTGGGTAATGTAATGAATTTTGCAGAGATGTTATCTGAAGGGTTGGAGAAATTTGATAAGGAGCAACTCAAAATGTTGTCAGATGAAGTATTCACTAATTCCAATCGTTTATCGACTATGATCTTGAATATGCTGGATCTTGCTACTTTGGATGCTAAAAAAATAGAGCTGCAAAAACAAACGGTAAATTTAAGTGAAATGGTCAGTGATCGAGTTAAAAATTGTCGTAAGATTTATCTGCAAGGAAAATTAATAGATTTTCAAATGGCTATAGAGCCAGAGATTTTGATATCGGTAGACCCTAATTATATCAGGCAAACTATTGATAATTTGGTTATTAATGCAATTACATATAGCAATGAGGGCGTCATTAAAGTCAGCGTGCTTCGAAAAACCAAAAATATAGTGGAAATAATAATTAAGGATCAAGGAATCGGCATAGCTAAAAGCGAGTTATATGATATATTCACTCCGTTTAAAATGGGATCTAAAACTGAATCCAAAGCACAAGGCCGCGGCGTTGGCTTGGCTCTTTGCAAAAGCGCCATAGAGGCCCACGATGGATCAATCACGGTAGAGAGCGATGGAAAAGGAGCCTTGTTTAGAATATTATTATCGTTGAATTGAGAAATAGGCTTTAAAATTAGAGATAGTTAAGAAAAAATACATTTAATTTTTATATTTTTAAGATAACATTTTTAAGATAATAATTACAAAGCGTTTATTTTATGAAAATGAAGTTACCGTCCTGGAAAAGTTGAAGGTGGAGATGTGTATAATTTTGATAATTTATTTATTGCTACTCCCAAATATCATGGAATATAGTAAATCAAGATGAGATAGCGTAATTAAAAAAGGAAACCAAGGAATCGTATAAAGTATTAAAATATACAATTTGTTGTTTTATCCAACGTTTCATATTAGCCCAAAATTTCTCTATCGGATTCATATCTGGTGAATATGGAGGTAAGAATATTAATTTGCAGCCAACGGATTCAATCAACTCTTTTGTCTTTTGAGATTTATGGAAGGAAGCATTATCCATAATCACTACTTGGCCGGGTTTTAGTTCCTTTATTAAAAAATATTCTACCCAATTATTAAAAAGATCAGTGTTACAAGAACCATTAAAAACCATTGGGGCTATTGATTGATTATTCAATAATCCAGCTATAATATTAGTTCTCTCATAATATTTACCACTTTTTTTACCAACTAATTTCTTGCTCTTTTTACCCCAACCCTTTTCTTTGCAAATCTTAAGTTCAATACCACTCTCATCAACATATACAAGATTATTTGGCGGTATATCTCTTATTAGCTCCTGGTACTTAGCTCGCTTTTCCTCGCTTGCTTCCACATAGGTAAAGGCTTTTTTTTATAACTATACCCTAATTTCTTTAACCAACAATGAATAGCAGTAACGCTAACCTTAAATTTTAAACTCATATCATATAATCTAGCATCTGGGTTAGCATCAACGTATCTTTTTAACTCAAACTTATCTATTT
>JAYUJO010000118.1:0-2200 GCA_043765215.1 Rickettsiales bacterium
ACATTTGATTTCATTTCTTTTAGCTCAAAAACACGATCAAGTGCGGCTAAGGGGCTTTGAATTTCGCAGAATAATTCAGCAATTCCGCCTGCACTCATACCAACCATTATTGCATAATATATGAATGATATCATCTCGCCAGAGCTCATATTTCCTTCTAAAATATCCAGGCTTCCGACCCATATTACTGTAGTAATTGAGCCAGTAATTAATGAAATTGCTATAGCAAAAAATAGTGATCTATATTTGAGTCTAATGCTTGCTTGGTTAACATAATATTCGATTTTATTATTTAGCTTCAATAATATATGTTCTTGCTGATTATAGGCATATAAAGTGCGGATGCCGCTAAAATTTTCTTCAACATTTGAAATAAACAGGCTTTGCTCCTCTAATACATTTTTAGATAATGCTCTGACAAACCTACTAAGTTTAATAATCGGCAATAAAATAATAGGTATGCTTAAAAGCACTAATGCTGATAATTTAGGACTTTGCATAAACATCATGATGATCGCACCTGATAACATAATTGAGTTGCGAATAAAAAATGATAGAAAGTTGATGATTAAACTGCCAATTAATTCAGCATCAGTACTCAATCTTGAGATTATGTCACCAATCTTTAAATCCTCAAAAATAGCAATATCAGATTTCAGTAAATTTTTATATGTATCTGCCTTAAGTTTGGAAATGACTTTTAAAGTAATTACATTAATATAATAAGAGCGAAAAAAACTGCCAACCGCAAATACTCCAATTAAAATACATATAGAAAATATTGATTGGTTAATAGTCTCTACCTGATCTTTAACTAGACCACCATCAATTAATTGTCTAAAAACATGGCCAATTGATAATAATGCAATTGTAACACTTAAAAGCGAAATGATCACAATGATTAAATTATAGATATGACTATATAAATATTGCCCTAATTGCCGTATATTACTGCTCTTTTTCATTTTAAATCTATTTTTATTTGCAATTCCTGGCTGAGCAACTCATCAAATATAACTCCATTTTTATTTTTCCATATGCCTTTATTGTTGCTAAAATGATATGGTCCACTTACTGGCGATGATAACCAAATTTCTTGCACAGCACTTTGCTTATTAATCACATATGTACCTTGATCATTAATCAATGTTAGAATTGAATCGCTTAAATCAATATCAATATACCCATCTTTATCATGATCTTCAATAATCTCCATAATTTTGTTTAAAATATTTGCCACGTTTATTGCAAAATCTGAATCTTTCATTATCCCCTAACCATTAACCTTATTTTATGAATCCCTTTATAGCCCAGATAAATTGCTATTCTTTCAATTATTATTTCTTGTTGATAAGCCATTTCTAGTGATAAACTGGAATTATCCACCCCCACACACAAAATATTTATCTTTTTCTCTTTAATAACATTAGTAATTATTTTTAATGGACTAGATTTATCGCAATATTTAATGCCAACAATTTTACCCCAATTAACAATCATTTCAGCTAAAATAGGGTGCTGTCTTTTAAATATTCGATAAACGATTTTATTAATATCATCTATTAATGGTTTCATGATACTAAACGTACTAAAGTAATTGATACAACTAAAATAGCTAATATAATAGATATTATAGGGTAATATAGCGAAGATATTGATAATAACATTAAAAATATATTGCAATTAATTATTCGCTTTACTACTTGGCTATGAGTTAATCCGCTTTTTAAAGCTCTTTGAAAAAAATGCTGCAAATGTGGTTGCCATATTTTCTCACCCTTAAATAGTCGAATTAAAATCGTAAGACCCCCATCTGCAATATAATATAAAGTTGCAATAATACATGCAGCTAATAGATTAATATTTGATGCTGCAATAGTAATTAAACATATGCCTAGTAAAAAACCAATGCTAATGCTGCCAACATCGCCAACAAAAATTCTTGCTGGATGCCAATTATACCAAATAAAACCAATCGACCAGCCAAATATTATTGAAGTAATCATAATGATCATATCAACATTTAAAATTACATCGTATTTTAAAAAGCAAATCATAAAAATCGTTAGTGATAAATGAATAGTTTGACTTGCTGTGATTCCATCTATTCCATCTAAAAAATTATAAATATTTATAAAAGCAAGTAAGCATACGCTAGCTAATATTAAATCAATAGATAAAGGTAAATTTGAGTGAAATA
>JAYUJO010000119.1:0-17934 GCA_043765215.1 Rickettsiales bacterium
TTCCTTAAATCTATACTATATGCTTGCATTTTTAACTCTTTACTATCACTCTTTCTACGCTATCTCAAGTTAATTTACTATATATTTATATTGAGAGTAATTTATATTTTTATTATATAAATTGTATATTTCTAAGCTACTTACTTCAAGATCCACATATCGAATAATAATAATAAATTGTGAGTTTAAATATGTGTATGTAGGTCCATGCATAGTTTGATGAGTCTTAGAATCAACAATAAATAAAATATTTAAAGGATTATTATTTTTATCATATTGCTTTTTCAAGCTAAAAAAATTCAGCGGTTTTTTTAGCTCTAGATTATTAAGAATTCTTTAGATATATACTCATAATTTTGTTTTATATATTTTTGATTTAATAGATATAATGAATCTAAATCTATACGCGACTCAGAGCAACTTCCAAAAAAAAATAATAAAAATGAAAATCTTATTAAATTATTTTTGCAAATCATTTTTAACTACTAAGAATGCAGAATGATTATAATCCCTTTTAAGTTGAGGTATTTCGCCTTTTTCTATAGACTGCCAATAATTCCAAGGAAGTTTTTTATCTCCAAGCTCATAATCCATGCCATCCCATATATCTTCTCTAAAAGCATAAAATGCATAATGCCAATTATTATCATTAAAAATTGAAATTAAATCTTTAAAATATTCATCTAAACCACAGGTCATACGGTGTCCACCAAATTCACCCGCAAAAATTCTATTGCTAGGAATATGATTTGATTTTTGAAAATGATTAACTGCTGACATATAATCTCTTAAAGTATCCATATCCCAATTTTTACCATTAATTATTCCTGGATAACAAAATTGACCATTATTAGTTTTTAAATTTGTATAAATATATGGTTCATATATATGAAAAGAATAAATAATATTTTTATCGCTGTGAGGCTTTAATTCTTTAAAGGTCATGGAATCACCATAGGAAGAACTATCCAAAATAATTGGCGTATGTTCATCGCTTAATCTTATATGTTTAATAACTTTAGCATAAAAATCATGAAGCATAATTTGCACTTCATCTTGATTAACTGTGTTAATAGTCAGATTTAATGGTTCAAATATTCTTTCAGGATGAGGCTCGTTTAAAATATTATAGCCTATAATAATTGGATGATCTTTTAGAGCAAATGATAAATCTTGCCAAAATAAGGCTGCTTGTTGTTTATATTTTTCTTGTTGCCAAATTTTTAGATCATCTTGGAAATTATTGTTTTGTTTCCACCTTGATCCAGGAAGACTGAGCATAGATATCACAACAGGCATATCTTCTTTCTGGCATATTGCTAAAATTTCTTTTAATGCATCAAGGTCCTCGGGAATTAACCCATTATATTCATCAGCATCACCAATTAAGAAATCACGATGAGAACTAGAAAATTTATCAGGAACAAGTCTTATAAATTTAATGCCATAATTTTTAGCAGCTTTAATATCTTCAACAGTCACATTATGACTCATGATATTTGTGCCTTTTTTTTGGGTATCCCAAAAATTTATTTTTTTTGAATTTTCAAAAGCTAAAGCGTTACTAATTGTTAGCAATGATAAAATTAATAATATTACTTTAGATTGAATAGATTTCATGTAATTATCTATGATTAAAGTTTTAAGTTTATTCTTTAATCATAGATATATAATTGTAAATTGCAAATACAATTTATTTTATAGAGTTAAAACCATCTATAAAAGAACTAAATGTATTTTGTATAAATCCAGATTTAGCAAACTTATCTTCATTTTCTATAACGGGTAGTTCTTCACCAATATTATTATTAAGATGATCAATACTGCATTTTACTTTCTTAACACACATTCCTAAAATAATAATTTTTAAAGCTATTATTATGAAAATTGATTGAAAAAATGTAAAACCAATATCCAAAAGAAAGAAGTTTAAACCATAACATATTAATAAAACGATTGATGAGATAATTATACTCATAGTAATTAGCAGCACTATAATTTTAGAAATACTGCTAACCACTTCGCGAAATGTTCCGGTATGAAGCACAGAAGATTTTACCATTGATTTTAAAGAATTACCCAATAACAATGACAAAGTGCTGCCAAAAATAGATGATAAAATTGAAATCATTATTTTTTCTTTAAAAGTAAACCGATAATTAGACCAGCTGTAAAAGCTGTAGCTGCACTAGATATAGGATTATCTTTAATAGTGCCTTCATACTGTGATTTTACATCCATTAATTTATCTTGTTTATCTAATAGAAAGGATTTTAACGAACTGCCAAGATGATTGGCAAGTTGCTGAATATCTTCTTGATTGTAAACACCAGTTTTTTCAGAAATTTCTGATTTAATGTCTTTAATACTCATTTTTTTCTCACTTTAATAATTTATATAGATTTTTTAGAATAAAATGTTTATTTCATCCATTCATTAATTTCTTTTTCAGCATCTTCTTTAGTGTGTCCATAACGTTCTTGAAGTAAACCACTAAGTTTTTTTGAGTCACCAGCAATTTGAGTGACTTCATCATTAGTTAATTCACCCCATTTTTTTTGAACAGTTCCTTTAAGTTGTTCCCACTTACCTTTTAAAATGTCTTCATTCATATTTTATCTCCAATAATTTAAGTTAATAATAATTTGTTTTAAGCTAAAATAAAATTAGTAATTTTTATGCTTGCTAGCTGACTCTTCTAAAGAATCACCAGATTTCTTAACATCCTTGCCTAAACCTTCCATAGTGTTGCAGCCAGTGATGGCAAACAAAGCAGAAGTAAAAAAAGCTAGAAATAGTATTGATTTAATTTTAGTCATGGTCTTAATACTCCGTAAGTTTTGAATTAATTGATAAACTTATATATACAACCATATCACCATGATAATTGGTTTTCAAGAGCTTTATGAAAAAAAATTGATTTTTTTTGATAGTATATTTTCATCCATATTTCTCTTTCCATTGTATTTTTAAATCATGATATTTTTTATGATTTTCAGCTAGCTTCCATTTATCATAAAATATTTCTGCACTTTTTGCTTTTATTTCTTCACCTGTGCCGCGATCATTTAATTTATAATCTTCATCCTTATTATATTTTACTCCACCTTTATAATTGGCATAACGCCTTGCTCTTGTAAAACCCATTTGTAAATATTTACGTGCTAAATCCGCTCCAACAAAATCATCATTTTTTAAATAATTTAAAAACATAGTATATATTTCATCACTACTCTCTTTTGCAATTTCAGGATTTTTAAAACGCCAATTTGGACCAATTTCTGACTTATAAGGCTGGCATATCAAAACTCCTTGCTCACCTTTGCCAACTTTATATAATTCCGGATGTTTTTTATAATCAATATCTGGTTTCCAATAATATTTTTTATTATCAAAATCTAAATAAGAAGGTTTATCACTCATATAATTATATATTTAATTTGATATGATTCTCTCAATATTAGCACCAACAGCATTTAATTTTTTCTCAATACGACAATATCCCCTGTCGATGTGATATATTCTATCAATAATAGTTGTTCCTTCAGCTGCAAGGCCTGCAAGTACTAGGCAAACAGAAGCTCTTAAATCAGTGGCCATTACATTTGCTCCTTTAAATTTATTAATACCTTTTATAGTTGCTAAATTATGGCAAATATTGATATCAGCTCCCATTCTTTGAAGTTCTGGAATGTGCATAAAACGATTCTCAAACATGTTCTCAGCTATAGAGGAAACGCCATTACTAAGGCACATAAGAGCCATAAATTGAGCTTGCATATCAGTTGGAAAACCAGGGTAGGGCATTGTTTGAATATTCACCGACTTAATAATATTATTTTTAGTAACTGTAATTGAACTATCAGAAGATTTTACAATTTGAATGCCTGATTCTATAAATTTGTCTGAAATATTTTCAATAATATTATGATCAACATTATTAAGTGTTAAAGATCCTCCAGTCATGCCAACTGCTGCAATATATGTGCCAATTTCAATCCTATCTGGAATAGTTGCATGTCTTGCACCATTTAATTTATCAACGCCATGAATTACTAACCTGCTTGTTCCTACTCCTTCAATTTTTGCCCCCATTTTAGCGAGCAAATGACATAAATCAACAATTTCTGGCTCGTGCGCGCAGTTGGTAAATACTGATTCTCCGTCTGCTAGGCATGCTGATGTTATGGCGTTAATTGTGGCTCCAACAGATACTTTGTTAAATGTATAATGTATATTTTTTAGCTTACCCTTAATACTTCCATAAACATAACCATCTTTAATGATGAGCTCAGCCCCCATTAGTTTTAGCGTCTCTAAATGCAAATCAATTTGCCTAGTGCCAATCGCACAACCACCCGGAAGCGATACTTCTGCCTCACCAAACCTTGCAATTAATGGCCCAAGCACCCAAAATGATGCACGCATTTTTTTGGCAATTTCATATGGAGAGTGAAAGTTTTTAATATTGCTTGAATTTAGAGTTAATTGTAATTTATCTGCTTTTGAGTTTTTAATATTTTCTATAATATCATTATTTTTAGCAATGATATTTATACCTAAATTACTTAATAATTCACACATAGTCACCACATCAGTAAGATATGGCACATTATCTAAAATTATATTCTGATCAGTTAAAATTGAAGTTAACGCCAAAGCTAATATAGAGTTTTTGGCGCCGCTAATCTCGATTGAACCTTCTAAAATATTACCACCTTGTATAATAAATTTATCCATCATTATCTATATAATTATTTAATGCAAATAGCATATCATCATTTAAAAAATAAGAAATATTTTGTTTTAGGATGTTGAAAAAATTGCAATAATTAATTTATTAATTTTTAAGAGCAAAAACTTTATATCTTAGCTCAAAATATTAATTGCTTTATGATATTTTAATATTATAATAAATTTATTATCTATTAACTAATTAAAAACAAATTATATGGGCAAAAATTTAAATGTTAAACAACAAGAAGAGCTAGTCACTTCTGCAGATAATGCGATGCTAAAAGAAGGTGCAGCTTTTTACAATTATATTTCATATTTAACGCGCGCGCAAAATCATGGATCTAATTATGATAATGCATTTTTAGAAAACTTAAATAATAAATTATTGTTAGATGAATTTATTGCTAAAGGTCAATTTTTACAACATATAAAAGGTTTAAATTTTGAAACTGCATGTATGATGATCAGTGATAAATTAGCTATAAGTTATAATAAAGATATTTGTGGAGAGTTATTTAACGGATTTCTACATTTTATAATGGCTAATGAAAAAAATGATGGTGTCTTATATTACATTATTAATAAATGGCAAATTCAAGGTAGAAGCTTAAATGAGGAACAAGAAATAGATGGAATCTACTTCACTCCTTTTAAAATGGCAATATTTCATACTAACATCATTGCAGTTAAAATTTTAGTTGAAAATGGAGTAGATGTTACTGAATTAGATAGAGATGGTTTTGCAGCTATTCATCGAATTATTGCTCTAATTGATAAGGGTTCAATGAATTTAAACGTATTAAAAATATGGATTGATAATGGTTTGCCTGTTGATACTGAAGATAAATATGGAAAAAAGGCAATTGATCATGCGCGTAAATGGGGCTTAAATGATCTCGTAGAAATCTTAAATGTAAATGTAGAAATAGAACCCACAACTTCAATCGATCAAAAAATTATAGATGAAAATGATACAGATAAAACTAAAATAAAAGTTAAAGATAAAATTATTGCTAAGACATTTACTTCAAAAAATTTAACTAAGGCTATTATTTATGGTGAGTATGAATATTTTGAACATAATTTTAATGAAAATTATAAAATAATAGTTAGTGTTGGTGGAACCAATATTTTAAAATGTTTAATTGAAGGTATATTTCATTTAAATAATATGAATAAAATATCATTTGATCACATGAGTAGACTCATTGAAATTATTTCTGGAAAAATACCTTTAAAATATTCAAAAGATTGTTCAGTAGCTTTGTTTTTAGCCTTATTTAATAATAATGTTGAGCAAGTAGAATTATTAGCTAAATATGCTGATATAAATTATAAAAATGGTTTGATAATAAAATCATTATTAATAAAAATGCCTCATGGAACATTCTTAGATAATGCTAATTTAAAGCATACTTTAAGTCTAGCTATTAAATATGGAGCTATCATCACTGATGAAATTAAGCAAGAATTTCCATTTATTGACTTATTATTGGATGAAGTTGCAAATGATGATTTTATAGTAAGTAATACTATATTAGAATATTCACCTTTGACAAAAGCTTTTGTGGAAAAAGACGTAGCTCAAATTAAAGATTTAGCATTAGAAGGTATGTGTAATTTAAAATTTAGAGTTAGTGGAAATAAAGATTTTAAAGAAATTAATATAATTGATTATATTAGGTTGTTTTGGAATGATTTAAACCATGAATTATGTGCAAAATATATTGCAGCAGCTATTACTGAAGAAAATATAAATTCTGAACCTTTAATTCAAATTTTATTACATTCACTCATAAATAAACAAGAAGATTTTGTAAAAGTTTTATTAGATAATAAATTAGATATTAATTATAATAATAGTGAAATTTTACAAACCTTAACAGGAGCAGGTGCTGCATACTCAGATGCAATACATCTTGCTATACTTAACGGAGCATTAATTAATCATGAGGTGGTTAAAACTGCAATTGAAAATAATACATTAAATATTATTGCTAGCGCTTTATCAGAATATCAATCTGTTATAAAAGCTAAAGATGAAGAAAATCAAAAGCAAAATGAAATAATGAAAAAAATGCTTACTTTGATTAAACTAGAAGGTACTCAAGATCATATTAAACTAATATTTTTAGATAATGTTGAAAAAATGTTAGAGCTTT
Organism: Rickettsiales bacterium; assembly: GCA_043765215.1. Taxonomy (GTDB): domain Bacteria; phylum Pseudomonadota; class Alphaproteobacteria; order Rickettsiales; family Rickettsiaceae; genus Megaera_A. The sequence continues at coordinate 6,900 of JAYUJO010000119.1, forward strand.
ATCAAAAATTAAATAATGATCAAAGTATTTTAAATGAACTTAATACCCACTATAATATTGCAAATGTTAATGTAAGCTTGCAAGAATTTTTAGAGTTAAACATTTTAGGTATTGTAGGAATTGAGATTACATTAGATGATAATCATACAGAGAATTTAGGTGATACTAACACAGGTGAAGAATAATTATTTTATAATAAAATAGAAGCTCTCTCATATATTAAACTTCGTAATAAATTATTATTTGTAATGCATCAAGTCTGTCAAAATCATGATCCTATATGGGTAAGGATTTTGGCATGACATCAACAAGTACATTATTAGAATTATTTTATATAAAAGAGATGAAGCAATAAAATATATACTTTATAATATTATTATTTAAAATGTATAATGGCGCGCAAATCACGCAGAGATAAGTGGCTATTAAGAGCGTTCATTAATAAAAACTACAATTTAGTAAGTTGAAAGATACAACTCTTAATTATTTGAATAACCCCAGTTATGGATAATTTTTGCTTATCCACAACTGAAATATTAGAAGAAATCAGGCTTAGAGCGGTTTAAACCCGATTTAATTTTGTAGAATTTTTACTTTTTATTTTATTATTTCATTACAATTTTTACTTTTTATTTACTTATAATTGTTGATTAATCCTTGATTATTCCTATCTTCCCCAATAATGGGTAAGCAAAACTTATTCATTATTGGCGTTAAATAATAAAAAAGGAAAAATTAAGCTGTTTAAATTCAAATTAAATGTAAAATTATTAATCTTATTATTGTCGCTTAAATACTTTACCCTTATCTTAGTAACTTTTTCTTCCTTCTAAAATCCTTTTTAATCTTCCCTATGCAGTAAAGTTTGAAGCCTAAAAAAAGATACCAAACTAGGCTCTAAACTTACACGAAAATGACTAATATATTTAAAATAATGATATCAATGTAATTTTAGTTATTTATATTATAAACTTAATTTAGCACCTATTAAAGCAACAGTTCCACGAGTTTTCTTCTTAGGAAGCTCTGGGTTAAATTCTGTTCTGCCTTTTAATGAGAAACCAGTTATTGCTGCATAAGGCTTAAACCCTGGAGCTAATTGGTAATGAGTGCCAATTGTTATTGCATCTAAAGTATTTTTACAATGATTAGATTTAAAATAACCAACAGATGCGCCAAATGGACCTTGTTTGTAAGCTACGGCACCAGTGATATAATCAGTTTTGCGACCAGTTTTATGGTACTCAGTTGAAGTTAAGCTTTTACCTAATGAACCATAGCTTAAACCGTAAGATAAGCTACCTACATTTAATACAGCGCCAATATTATATGTTCTTAAATCACTTAATTTTGATTCAATTGGCACTAATGTCGGATCTGTCATAGTTTTAGTGACTTTTCCAGCTGACTTACCAAACTCCCCAGTTAAAGCAACTTTTAAATCAATTCCATCAGAAATATTTTGTTCTAAACTAATTCCACCTGTAATGACATTTTTAACATTTTTGTTAATTTTAATTTCTTTAATATCAGTTTCAATTTTATGATCATCTATATTTTTTGTACTATCGTTTGTTAAACTTATATCACCAGTATTGGATGAATCAGGAATATATGAAACACCAACTTGAACTTTAGTTGTTTCAGTTAAGTCAAAATTTGGAGTGTAGTAAACAATTGATCGAGCTGGTTCAGCATCAGGAATCAATTTATCATCCAAAAAGAAATCACCTGAACTAGCAAATGTAGGTTTGATTTTAGAGCCTTGTTGAATAGAAGATGGTGCTGAATTAGCGTATCTAGTCCAATCACAAAATGTGCCTGCGGCATCGTAAGCACCATCAATCATCATGTTTGAAGAAGGTGGATTTGGTGAACCCAGTTCGACGCGACCAAAATTACTTTCAATGAATAAATGTGATCCAGAATAATCGCCACCACCTTTCCTTTTTGCTGTAGGAACTAATACAATTCTAGCACCATATGTTACGTCATCAACTTCATTTGATACTTCAGCTGTAAAGGCTGTATCTGAATAAAAAGCGAAATTTTCTTTGTTAGTTGAAACTTTCTTCTCTGCGCTAGCTAAGTTACTTTGATTTCTCAGACCAGCTTGAAAATGGGCAAAACCTTTTAAAACTATTTTTAAATCCGATTCAACATTAAACTTATCACTTTTAACTTCCATAGCAAAAGAATTAGCTGCAAATAAGCAAGTACTTACTGATGTAAGCAGAAATTTTTTAAAATTTATCATTATTTTAACCTAAATATTTTTTAATTAGCATATGCAACTCAAACGTTAAATTTTCTTGTATGCATCACCTTCAAACATAATATATAGCTAAATTAATACAAATACTAAAAATATACTTTACTCAAGCGTTATTTAAGCAATTAATAGTTACATATGTGTCTTTTAAACAACAATATTTAAACTGATGCAAAAATATTTTTTCTTTAATCTTTTAAAAAATTTGTCATGATTAAATAATAAATAGTGACGTATTTATCACTAACTTGTGTTTAAAGATGTATTTGTTTTACATATTTTAACAATTAAGGTGGTATTAGTTAAATTTTTTTTATATTGATAACGCACACACAGCTTATAATAAAAGTTATATAGAAATAATAACCAGTAGATAAATTTTAGGACATATTAACTATGACAATAATGTCGGACAAATGGATTATTGACCAATCCATAAATAATAAAATGATTAGTCCCTTTGTTGAAAAGCAAGTGCGTTTTAAAGATGAGGAAAAAATCATTTCTTATGGAGTGTCATCATATGGCTATGATGCAAGGGTTTCAAATGATTTCAAAATTTTCACTAATATAAATACAACAATTGTGGATCCAAAAAATTTCAGTAGCGAGAGCTTAGTTCATCGTGAAACTGATGTTTGTATTATTCCACCAAATAGTTTTGCGCTAGCAAGAACAGTTGAATATTTTAAAATTCCTAGTGATGTATTAGTAATTTGTGTTGGAAAATCAACTTATGCTAGGTGTGGAATCATTGTTAATGTAACTCCCTTAGAGCCAGGTTGGGAAGGGCATGTGACGTTGGAATTCTCAAATACTACACCATTACCTGCGAAAATTTATGCAGGTGAAGGGGCTTGCCAATTTCTTTTTTTAAAAGGAAATGAGCAATGTATTACTACATATTCTGATCGGGGTGGCAAATATATGGGCCAAACTGGTGTAACTTTACCAAAAATTTAGCAAATACCTAAAAATTAATAATAATTATATATAAAGAGTTTAATTATGGAAGAACAAGATAATAATCAAGATCAACGAAATACTCCGCACATTGCAGTGCAAGCTCAATATACTAAAGATTTTTCATTTGAAAATCCAAACGCACCAGCTAGTTTGACTAATTTAGATAAATCACCGCAAATTGATTTGTCTTTAGATTTAAATGTACAAAAGTTACCAGAAGATGACTATTTTGAAGTCGAAATTTCTATAAGTGCAAAAGCAATTTCTGATCAAAAAACTTTATTTCTAGTTGATTTAAAATATGCAGGAATTTTTCATTTAATTAATATTCCACAAGAGCAAATTGAGATGCTTTTAGCTGTTCATTGCCCAGCAATTATTTTTCCATATGCACGTAAAATTATAGCTGATGCCACTCAGGATGGTGGTTTTCAACCTCTAATGATTGATCCTGTGGATTTTGGAATATTATATAGTAAAAAAATGATGGAAAATAATAGTAATGATGAACAAAAACATTAAAAAAAAGCCATTAATTGCTTTAGGTTTGCTATTGATTGCAAGTTCTGCAAACGCTCTTGAAAATGAAGTTAAAATAGGTGGAATGGCAGAAGTGTCTGCTGCTTATTATAATACTAATGGTGGTAAAAAAAGGCAAAAATATAGTAAATATAATAATCATTACGGATTTTTTTCTAGCGGTAATATTTATGTTGATTATAATTTAGTTTCCGAAAATGGCTGGAAGTACGGCACTAAGATCGGGTTACATCAAACTGGTAGAAGTAGCAGAGGAGCTCCTTTTAGCACATATGTTGAATGTGATTATGGTAAGATCGAATTAGGATCTACTAAAAGTGCATTTGGTAAAATGATGATCACTGGCTATGAAGGATCCTGTTCATCAGGTAATGGCTGGGATATGTATGCTCAAACTTCGCCTAAAAAAGGTAAGGAGAGTTTGGTGCCGTATATAACTAATTTTTGTAATTTTTTAGATTCAAAAACTAGAACATCATTAAAAACGGATTATTCAAGAAAAATTACCTACTATACTCCAAAGTTAGGTATTGGAGGGCATAAATTTCAATTTGGTATTTCATATATACCAGATAGTTCAAATGGCGGTCATGATTCAATTGATTCTCCCAATATTCATGGTGTAGTTATGGCATCTCAATTTAAGTTTGCTTTTAAAGACGGTTTTGCTTATGGTGTAGTTTACGAAAATAAAATAAACGAACAGTTGAAAGTGGAATGGTCTGCTGTGGTTGAACAAGGTAAAACTATAGCGTTTAATAAGAAAGATAACACCAGATCAGATATTAAATTTAAAAATTTAAATACATATAATTTGGGTGCAAAAATATCTTATGAACAATTGAGTTTAGCTGGTTCATATATGAATTTCAATAAAAGTATTACTAATGCTGAAATTGATATATTTGGTCGTAGTACTGATATTTATTCTGTAGGAATTAAATATAATATCAATAAAAAATATGCAGTGAGTTTAAATTATTTTCATAGTAATAATAAAAATAATCAACTTAATGCAACTAGTCTGGGTGGCGATTATAAAATTGCAAAAGGTGTTAAAGCCCATGCCCAGGTGACTTATTATGATGCTAAAGGTAAATATAAATTATCTAATATTATTAATAATGATAAAAGCAGAGGAACAATATTTATTATTGGTGGTAAAATATCCTTTTAATTATAAGGAAACTTTACAACTATGATAATATATTAATTATACTGTAAAATAACACTTGATTTTTTGTTAAGAAAGTGAGATTATTCTAAAAAGTAAAAAAAAGTTAAAAGGATTAAAGAATTATGAGAGTACTATTAATTGAAGATGATACTTCTACAGCTAGGTCAATTGAATTAGCATTAGCTGCAGAAGGAATAATAACTGATAGAGCAGAAGTTGGAGCTGAAGGAATTGAGATTGGTAAAATTTACGAATATGATTTGATTTTGCTAGATTTAATGTTACCAGATATTGATGGATACGAAGTATTGCTTCGTCTTCGTTCTGCGAAAGTAAAAACTCCAATCTTAATTTTATCTGGTCTATCTTCTGTGGATCAAAAAATTAAAGGTTTAGGTTTTGGCGCTGATGATTACCTAACTAAGCCTTTTAATAGAGGTGAGTTAATTGCTAGAATTCAAGCTATTGTTCGTCGTTCGAAAGGACATTCTGAATCTGTAGTAAGATTTGATAAAGTTACAATTAATTTAGATACAAGAATTGTTGAAGTTGATAATCAGCAAGTGCATTTAACCAATAAGGAATATGCAATTCTAGAGTTGCTTGCAATGAGAAAAGGAACTGTTTTGACAAAAGAAATGTTCTTAAATCATTTGTATAGCAGCATGGATGAGCCTGAAATTAAGATTATTGACGTATTTGTCTGTAAACTTCGTAAAAAGCTTGCTAATGCCGCTGGTGGAACTAATTACATTGAAACTGTATGGGGCCGTGGCTATATGTTAAAAGATTATGATAGTAATCATGAATCTTTAAAGCTTGATGAAGAATATGGTCAAGGTAATAAAAATGATATAATTGATGATATGCCAAAAAAATAATTATTTCTAAATTAAACATAGAAAGCTTATTTTATCTAGTATAAAATAAGCTTTCTTAATTATATTATACTTAAAAAATATGTTTGTTGATGTTGCGATAATTGGAGCTGGTCCAATTGGAATTTTCTCAGTATTTCAGGCGGGTATGCTTGGAATGACGACTTGCGTTATTGATGCACTTGATGTCCCAGGTGGGCAATGCAGCGCTTTATATCCTGAAAAGCCTATTTATGATATTCCTGGTTATCCAGAAATTATGGCGCAAAATTTAATTGACCAGCTGATGCAACAAGCATCGCCATTTAAACCTATATATATGCTGTCTAGAACGGTAACTTCAATATTCCATAAGGGTAATATTTTTAAAATATCTACTTCAAATGGAGATATAATTGAGGCAAAGGCGGTGATTATTGCCGCAGGAGCAGGATCATTTGGTCCAAATAAACCTCCTCTAAAAGATATTGAAATCTATGAAAATAAATCAATTTTCTATTCAGTTTTTAAAAGACAAGATTTAGCTAATAAAAAAATATTAATTGCAGGTGGCGGTGATTCGGCAGTTGATTGGGCAATTTCATTATCCTCTATAGCTGATGTTAGCATAATGCATAGAAGATCAAAATTTACTGCTGCAAAAAATAATGTTGATAAATTGCATGATTTACATAATCAAGAAAAAATTAAAATCATAATTGGTTATCAATTAAGTGAACTTATTGGTGAAAATGGAAATTTACAGCAGGTGGTAATTACTGACTTAACGGTCAGTAAAAAACATGTTGATGTTGATATATTACTTCCATTTTTTGGTTTAAAACAAGATTTAGGTGTGCTGGCAGAATTTGGATTGAATATAAAAAACAATCATTTAGCAGTGAATGCTCCTTATTATGAAACAAATATCTCAGGCATATATGCTGTTGGTGATGTTGCAACTTATGAGGGCAAGCTAAAACTTATATTAACCGGTTTTGCTGAGAGCTCATCGGCACTTCATCATGCCTATAATCGTGTATTTGATGGTAAGGCATTACATTTTGAATATTCAACTTCTAAAGGCGTGAAGTGATAGAGTGAAAATGGTGGGCGATAGAAGACTCGAACTTCCGACCTCTACGATGTCAACGTAGCGCTCTAACCAACTGAGCTAATCGCCCTAAAAGATTAAAGTTGTTACTTAAGTAATATCTTTAAAAAATAGGAGTAACACTTTTTTACTCCGAAATTATTCTAAATTCAACAATTTAATTTGTATAAATGAAAATTATTATCTAAAAAGATGAATTATATAATAAATATAGGGATATTTTGAGAAAAATAGACGATCAGAAGCAAAAATTTATAATTGCATTAGATGGACCCTCAGCATCAGGTAAAGGTTTAATTGGATCAATGATAGCTGATGAATTTAATTTAAAATATTTTCAGTCAAGTTTAGTTTATCGAGGACTTGCTTATATTTGCATTCAAGATCAAATTGATTTAAGTAAGGAAGATGATATCATTAAGGCTGCAAATAATATTGATATATTTTCTCGAATCGAAAATATTGACTTGGCTTCAGAGGAAATAGGTAGCGTTGCATCAAATATTTCAATTATTGCGAAAGTCAGAGAAAGGCTTGGAATATATTTAAAAAAGATAATTAATGACAATGATCGTGTGATTATGGAAGGGCGTGATATTGGAACCGTGATTGCTCCGCATGCAGATTTGAAAATTTTTATTACAGCTGATGTGAATATAAGAGCAGAGCGTCGATATAAACAGTTGTGCTTGAGCGGAAAAAGATGTATGTTAGATGATGTTTTGAATCAACTTAAAACTCGAGACGAAAGAGACTTAAATCGATCAATAGCTCCGCTTATTAAAGCCAAGGATGCACATTTGATTGACGCAAGTAAACTAAGTCCTAGTCAAGTTGTTTGCGAAATAAAAACCATTATAGATGAATTAGTATAATGCTCCTGATTCACTCAAATTTGTTTAATTTAAAAAAGACTCAAAAATTTAGCATTGATTTTTAGTCATAGATACATAAAAAACTTATGAATATTAAAAAAAGATTTATTCCTCATCTAGCTCAATTTACTCCATCTACAGAAGATTTTGCAGCAATGCTAGAAACTGTTAATACTTCAAATATTAAAGAAGGAACTGTAGTTAAAGGTCAAGTAGTTGGTGTCACCCATGACGTTATCATCGTTGATGTTGGGCTTAAAAATGAAGGCAGAATACCTGTCTCTGAATTCCAAATCGTTCGCGATCAACCATTGCCAAAAATTGGCGATATTGTTGACGTTTTTGTAGAACGTGTTGAAGGAAGAAGAGGGACGGTATTAAGTCGTGAAAAAGCTCTGCGTGAAGAGTCATGGCTTAAACTTGAGAAGATGTTTGAAAATGCAGAAAATATTATTGGAACTATTTTTGGTAGAGTCAAAGGTGGCTTCACAGTTGATCTGGATGGCGTTGTTGCATTCCTTCCTGGAAGCCAAGCTGATGTTAGGCCAATTAAAGATCCAACAGTATTTATGGATATTCCACAACCATTTCAAATTCTTAAAATGGATAGAAAAATGGGCAATATCGTGGTATCACGTAAAGCCATTTTGGAAGAGTCTCGTTCAGAAGCTAGAGAAGAAATGCTATCTACAATTAAAGAAGGCGACACATTGGTGGGTATCGTTAAAAATATCACCGATTACGGTGCGTTTGTTGACTTAGGAAGTGTTGATGGATTATTGCACGTGACTGATATTTCATGGAGCAGAATTAATCATCCATCAGAAGTTTTAAGCTTTGGACAAGAAATTAAAGTTGTAATTATTAAATTCAATGAAGAAACTAAAAGAATATCCCTTGGTATGAAGCAATTAGATGCAAATCCATGGGAAAATATTACTGAAGAATTCCCAGTTGATAAAGTGATGACTGGTAAAATTACTAATATTGCTGATTACGGTGTCTTTATTGAATTAAAAGATGGCATTGAAGGACTTGTTCACTCATCTGAAATTGCTTGGGGTAAATCCAATCAAAATCCTAAAAAGCTTTTAACAATTGGACAAGAAGTTAAATTTGTTATTCTTGGTGTTGATACTGAAAGACATAGAATTTCTCTAAGTATTAAGAAATGTCATGATAATCCATTAGTTAATTTTGCAGTTAAAAATCCAATTGGCAGTATCATTAAAGCGCCAATTAGAAACATTACTGACTTTGGTATGTTCATTGCACTTGATGATAATACTGATGGTATGATTCATGAATCAGATATTAGTTGGGATAATAATGGTACTAGCTTACTTAAAAACTATGCTAAAGGTGATGAAGTTGAATGTAAAGTCCTTAATATTGACATTGAAAAAGACAGAGTTGCACTTGGTATTAAGCAATTAACTGAAGATCCATATGAAGGAAACACTGAAACATACAAGAAAAATATGGTTATTACTTGTATCGTTACAGAAGTGACCAATGATGGTGTTGAAGTTAGCGTTGATGAGCAAGTAAATGGATTTATCAAAAAAGCTGATTTATCTGTTGAAAGATCAGAACAAAAAGCAGAAAGATTTGCAGAAGGTGATAGAATTGATGCAAAAATTATTTCTGTTGATAAAAATAGTCGCAAATTAAGCTTATCTGTAAGAGCGCTTGAAATGGAAGAAAGAGAAAAAGCAATTAAAGAATATGGTTCTACTGATAGTGGAGCTAGCCTTGGTGATATCCTTGGTGCTGTTCTTGGCGAAAGCAAAGAAAAGTAATTTGCTTTTACAAATTAAGAGGCCTTACATTAAAATTTTATTGTAAGGTCTTTTTTTATTTGAAAATAAATTAATGTTAAATATAAATCCTTAAGCAATAATTAGATTAAAAGTGATAAAAAAAGAAGCAATTATAATTGATGGAAAAAAAATCAGTAATGATATTTTAGCTGATTTAAAAATTAAAATTGAAGATTATAAAAAAACAAATAAAAAAAAGATCAAGCTCGCAATAATTTTAGTTGGTGTTAATTCAGCTAGCAAAATATATGTGCAAAATAAGATAAAAGCTGCCGCACAAGTTGGCATTTTAACTCATTTACAAGAATTTGAAGATGATATAACGCATAATGATTTGCTGGAGAAAATTTCAGAATTAAATAATGATCCTGAGATTTCGGGAATGATTGTGCAATTGCCACTGCCAAATCATATTGATAAATCAAAAATATTAACAGCCATTGATCCTAGTAAAGATGTAGATGGTTTTCACCCATATAATGTTGGTCTTTTATATAATCCGCATGAAAATGGTTTTGTTCCTTGTACTGCTATGGGATGTTTGAAATTAATTAAAACATATATTAGTGATTTATCTGGTAAAAATGTGGTGGTAATTGGTCGCTCGAATATTGTTGGTCGCCCAATTGCTGCATTATTATTAAAAGAAGATTGCACTGTAACTATTTCTCATTCAAAAACTCAAGATCTTGAATCAATTACCAAAAAAGCTGACATTGTTATATCTGCTGTTGGTAGCCCTAAATTTTTGAGCGCAAAATATTTTAATTCTAATGCATTAGTTATTGATGTTGGAATCAATCGAATAAAAAATAATGAGGGTTTCAATAAATTAGTTGGTGATGTAGATTTTGATGATGTAAAATCAAAAGTGAAATACATAACACCCGTTCCAGGGGGAGTGGGACCTATGACAGTGGCATATTTATTAGTAAATACATATATGGCTAAAATTAAAAAACAAATTATAGATTAAATGGATAAGCAATTAATTAAGGTTTTAAAGGAAATAATTATTGAAGCAGGTAGGAAATCCATTAAAGCTAGAGAATTAGGTCTTAAAATAACCATAAAGTCTGATGATTCTCCTGTAACTAATGCAGATAAAGAAATTAGCGATTACATATTTGAAAAACTCACATCTATTACGCCGCATATTCCAATTATTTGTGAAGAAAGACCGATTAATAATATTGCCAGTAAGCATCAGTTTTGGTTAATCGATCCAATTGATGGAACTAGAAGCTATATTGAAAATAGTGATTATTTCACAGTCAATATTGCACTAATTCAAAATAATAAAGCTGAATATGGATTGATATATATCCCAACAAAAAGAAAATTATATTATACCGACGAGAATAAAAATCTGGTTATTGAAGAAGATGGACAAATAATTAATCAAAATTCT
>JAYUJO010000120.1:0-5821 GCA_043765215.1 Rickettsiales bacterium
TTAACTACCCATATGAAAAAAGTCCAATTAGCCCTCGTTTTAAAGGTGAACATGCTTTAAGGCGTTATGAAAATGGTGAGGAGCGTTGCATTGCATGCAAATTATGTGAAGCAATATGCCCAGCTCAAGCGATTTTAATTGAAGCAGAAGAGCGTGAAGATGGCAGTCGTCGCACTACGCGCTACGATATTGATATGACTAAATGTATTTATTGCGGCATGTGCCAAGAAGCTTGCCCAGTGGATGCAATTGTTGAGGGGCCAAATTTCGAATTTGCAACAGAAACGCATCAAGAACTATTATATGATAAAGCTAGATTGCTGAAAAATGGTGATATTTGGGAGCAAGAATTGGCTCAAAAATTAAAAGATGACTATCTATATAGGTAATAAATAATGGCGTTATTTTTCTACATATTTGCAATATTAACGGTGATTAGTGCTTTAATGGTCATTACTAGCCGCAATCCTGTGCATGCTGTATTATGGCTAATTTTCGCATTTTGCAATGCTGCTGGATTGATGGTTATAATGGGCGCTGAGTTCATTGCAATGATGCTGATTATCATATATGTTGGTGCTGTTGCCGTATTATTTTTATTTGTTGTGATGATGCTGAATATTAATTTTGCAGAGCTTAAAAGTAGGGTTGGCCAGGAAATGACTTTTGCTTTTATAATGGCTATATTTTTATTTACTGATTTACTAATTATTGTTTTGCTAGGTAGTAAGACAATTACAATGGCACCTTCTGGATTTGCAATATCTACTAATATTGGCAATTCTTATGCGATTGGACGTGTATTATATACTGAATTTATATTATCATTTCAGACTTGTGGTATAATTTTATTTGTAGCAATGATTGCAAGTATTGCCCTAACGCTTCGAACTAGAGATGGTGTTAAGAGGCAAAATGTTGGAGAGCAATTGTCTCGAAATAAGGATAATAGTATGGCATTTGCCGAGCATAATGGAAAACAGGGGTTGGATAATTTAAATTATGACAATTAGTGAAATTTCTTTAGAGCATTACTTGGTCTTATCATCTTTATTATTTTCAATTGGGATGACTGGATTATTTATGAATCGTAAAAATGTGATATCAATTTTAATGTCAATTGAATTGATGCTGCTTGCTGTAAATATCAATTTTGTAGCATTTTCAGTTAATCTAGAAGATATAGTAGGGCAGGTATTCAGCCTGATTATTTTAGCTGTTGCTGCAGCTGAAGTCTCAATTGGTTTAGCAATTTTGGTGTTGTATTTCAGAAATAGAGGCTCGATCGAAATTGAAGATATTAACCAGATGAGGGGCTAGTAATATGGAATTAATTTTGAAATTGATCATATTCATGCCTTTATTTGCAGGAATTACTAACGGAATATTATGTAAAAAAATATGTAATAAATGGGCAAGTTTAATTAGCGTTGGGGCAATAGTTACGGCTGCAATTAGTGCTTATATTGTTTTTAATAAGGCGGGCATTAACAAAGAGACGATGCATATTATTTTAGGAACATGGATTAAGATTAATGCAAACCCCATTCATTGGGCTTTATATGTTGACCAATTAACGGCCTTAATGTTTATTTTGATCACAACAGTTTCAGCCGTCGTGCATATATACTCCCTTGGCTATATGGCGGATGATAAAAACTTACCAAAATTTCTATCATATTTGTCTTTATTTACATTTTTTATGTTGTCATTAGTGTCAGCTGATAATTTTTTGCAACTATTCTTTGGTTGGGAAGGAGTTGGTTTATGCTCATATTTATTAATTGGTTATTACTATCAAAAAGATTCAGCAAATGAGGCTGCAATTAAGGCTTTTGTTGTCAATAGAGTAGGTGACTTTGCTTTTATTATTGGTGTAATAATGATTATTATTTATGCAGGGTCGGTTGATTTTAAATTTGTATTTACACTGTCAGAAAATTTATCGCAATTACCAATAAATATATTAGGGCAAGAATTTGCAGTTCTTGATGTTATCTGCCTAATGTTATTCTTAGGATGTATGGGAAAATCGGCGCAAATAGGCATGCATGTGTGGCTACCAGATGCAATGGAAGGACCAACGCCAGTGTCTGCTCTTATTCACGCTGCTACTATGGTTACTGCTGGTGTGTTTTTAATTGCCAGATGTTCATTTATGTTTGAATATAGCCCTAAAGTTCTTGATATTATTGCAATTATTGGCGCAGTTACTTGCTTATTTGCAGCATTAGTTGCAGTAACTCAGACAGATATTAAAAAAATTATTGCATATTCAACCTGTTCACAACTAGGTTATATGTTCTTTGCCTGCGGCGTTTCTGCTTATCAAGCTGGAATATTTCATTTAATCACTCATGGTTTCTTTAAAGCATTATTATTCTTATCAGCAGGAAGTGTGATTCATGCTGTGCATGAGCAAGATATTTTTAAAATGGGCGAATTGCGAAAGAAAATGCCAATTACTTATGCAAATTTCTGGATTGGTTCGCTAGCAATAATTGGGATTTTCCCTTTTTCTGGATTTTATTCAAAAGATTTAGTATTAGAAGCCGCTTATGTTCATGGCGGAGTAGGAGATTTTGCTTTTACACTTGGAATAATTGCTGCAACATTAACAGCTATATATTCATTGAAAATAATAATTTTAACATTCCATAGTAAAACAAGATTAAGTCATGAGCAATTTGAGCATGCGCATGAGTCACCATTAATTATGAACTTGCCTCTATTTATATTAACTGCAGGATCATTATTCTCAGGAATGATTGGTTTTTACATATTAGAAATAAATAATCCAAATGGATTTTTTGCTAAAAGTTTATTTAATCTGCATACAAGCAATCATGAGCATCATGTTGGTCTTGGCATTGAAATGTTGCCACTAATTGTTGGTATCAGCGGTGCTTTATTTGGTTTCTACATTTATAAAAATGGCTTATATAAAATCATATCTGAAAAATTTAAATACATTTATTGTATTTTAAAAAATAAGTTTTTCTTTGATGAGTTATATGAAAAAATATTTGTAAAACCATCTTTTGTCTTAAGCCAATTATCAAATAATTTTGATAAAAATGTAATTGATAAATTTGGTCCAAATGGTTTTGGATCATTAACTAGGGCTTTTGCTTTGGGTATATCTCAATTTCAGTCAGGATATATATTTAATTATGCATTTTATATAGTATTTGCCATAGTTTGTTATATCACTTTTATAATTATAAAATATTTACAAAGTTTCGGTGCATAGATAATGTCAAACTTACCAATTTTATCATTTAGTATTTTGCTACCCCTTGTTAGTGCATTATATATAATATTTTTTATAGGCAACAGTAAATCTCCTATAAAACAACAAAGAACAATTGGTATTGCAGTATCATCTACAGTAATTACATTTATTAGCACTTTATTTTTACTTATAAATTTTGATAAAAAGATTTCAGGTTTTCAATTCGTTGAGAAATATCAATGGATAAAATTTATTGGTCTTGAGTTTCATGTAGCAATTGACGGCTTATCAATATATTTTATAGTTTTAACGGCGCTATTATCAATTATTTGTATTTGCTTAGGCGTTTACACTTTAAAAACTAAAATTAAAGAATTTTTAGTTTGTTTTCTATTGCTAGAATCATTTTGTCTTGGCGCATTCTCGTCAATGAATTTATTATTATTCTATGGATTTTTTGAGATGATTCTTATACCAATGTACTTAATTATTGGTATTTGGGGAGGAGATAATAGAGTTTATGCGGCGGTAAAATTTTTCTTATACACATTCTTTGGCTCGGTATTTTTACTACTAGCATTAATATATATATTTACTCAGACTGGCACATTTAATATGTCAGAACTACCAGAGATGCTGACAACCCTGCCATTAGACATACAAAAACTTTTATGGCTAGCTACATTTCTCTCATTTGCTGTTAAAGTGCCTATGGTGCCATTCCATACATGGCTTCCTGATGCGCACGTGCAAGCACCAACAGCTGGCTCTGTTATATTAGCAGGTATTTTACTAAAACTTGGTGGTTATGCAATGCTTAGAGTATCGCTGCCTATGCTGCCTGGTGCTTCTGAATATTTTGCCATCTATGTTATAGGCATAAGTGCAATTGCAGTTATTTATGGTTCATATGTTGCATTAAATCAAACGGATATGAAAAAAATGATTGCTTATTCTTCAGTTGCTCACATGGGTTATGTGACTGGTGGAATTTTCACTTTTACAATAAGTGGTATTAGTGGCGCGGTATTTCAAATGATTAGTCATGGCTTAATTTCATCAGTTTTGTTTTTGGTAGTTGGCATGCTTTATGAGCGTCATCATACTAAAGAAATTAGTAAATATGGTGGCGTTGCAACATATATGCCAGTTCTTGCTAGTTTTTTCATGATTGCAACTTTTGCATCAATTGGTCTTCCTGGAACTAGTGGATTTATTGGTGAATTTTTCAGTATTATCGGTATATTTGAAATTAGCCCGATATTTGGAATCATTAGTACATTTGGTGTTATTATTGGTGCTATATATATGCTTGGATTATATAAAAATATTATGTTTGGCGAGGTGGCTAATGAGGGTGTTAAGCATTTTACTGACTTACAAAAATATGAAAAATGTGTGTTACTGCCGCTAATTATTTTAATTATATATTTAGGTATATCGCCTAATTGTGTGCTGAACATAATTAATGTCCCAGTCAAAGCTTTGGCTGAACTTTATAATGCTATATAAATTTATAAAATAGAAAATGTTAAATCAATTCATAATTATATTACCGGAAATATTACTTGCAACACTTGCGATGAGTATGCAAATTTTTGCTGTTTTTAAAACTGGGCATACAAGAAAAATAGCATCCATGACAATTGTTTTGGGGCTTGGTGTTATATTTTATTTATTATTTTATCCTCCAGAGTATGAAGTAGTTATAATTAAATCATTTGCAGCATCACCAGTAATTTCTCTATTTAAAGCAATTGTTTTGAGTTTGGCTTTAATGTGTTTAGTAATTTATCATGATCTAGCCAAAATCAAAGGTAAATCTTTAAGAATGGAGTTTGTAACTTTAGTGTTGCTTTCAACTCTTGGCGTTTTTATTGCCATTTCTGCTAGAGACCTAATCCTATTATTTTGTGGTTTAGAGCTGCAAGCACTGGCAGGTTATGCTTTAACATCATTTAAAACTAAACGAGTTAAATCATCTGAAGCTGGTTTGAAATATTTTATTTTGGGTTCATTAATGAGCGCTCTGATGTTGCTTGGCATGTCTTTTTTATATGGCTTTAGTGGCAGTGTTAAATTTTTTGAAATTCGCGAGGCATTAATTACCAATCTTGATATTGGTATGATTACTGGGAGTATATTATTAGTATCGGCAATCTTATTTAAATTATCCGCAGCACCACTTCACATTTGGACTCCAGATGTTTATGAGGGTGCGCCAATATCTGCAGTCAGTTATTTTGCTACTGCGCAAAAATTTGGTATGTTTATTGTTTTGCTCAATATTACTGAATGTATTATTGGTGACTATACTGTCATTTCTGGTGACTTAATTAAGCTAGTAGCAATATTATCAATGATAGTTGGCTCTCTTGGCGCAATTAGGCAAAATTCTTTAAAAAGAATGATGGCTTATAGCACGATTCTAAATGTTGGCTATGTTTTAATTGGCATATGTCTTAACTCATTAGAAGGTAATAATGCCGCCTTTATTTATATGCTAATATATGTTATTGGTGTAATAGGATTTTTTGCATGTATTGTCGCATTATTTGGAGATAAAAGTGATGTTGCAACTTTTGA
>JAYUJO010000121.1:0-2189 GCA_043765215.1 Rickettsiales bacterium
CTTTTTTAAGCAGAGTTGTAGATATACCTAGCTATTTTAATTTTGTAGGTCGCACGCAAATTCCTGTACAAAAAAATGATGTTATTAATATATCAATTATAGATTCTAATATATTTTTTGGTGATTTGTCTGAAATGAAAAATGAGCTTGGTTCTCAGGATAATTTATTACTCATTTATTCAACAAGTGGTATTGATGATAATAAAATAATTTATACTAATGCAAACCAATTTTGCGCTGATGCAATTACTAGAGCAAGACCTGAATTTGCTCAGAACTGCGCTCAAAGTAGACTATATTTTGATGCTGGTGATAATTGGAAAACTATGGAAGGAAGAATATTAAATCCAGCTTTTTCACTGAGCAAAAATAATTTATCATCCTGTGCAGAATCAGCTAATGATAAAAATAATATACCATTATGTTACTACGATAAAGGAAGAGGAATGCAGTTTAAAGTAGCTGGAACTATTATCAAAAATACAAATGAAAAATTGATGACTTCTTCTTTCACGGGTAAAGATTTCTTTTATTATAAATCGGATGTCAGTGGAAATTTAGAATTTGATACAAGTTGGCTTATCGATGGGATGTATAATGGTCATAGTCAATTTATGAAAGATTGGGGAATAGATGCTGATTATACTACATTTCAAAATAGCATGAGTTCAATTAAGTCAGCGATGACCATGAATTTTCTACATTTTGGTAGATATTTTATGGAAGTTGAAATTGGTGATTCTGATTCAGTATTATCACCCGAAGATTTAAGTTCAATTAAACTTGAATATATTATCAAGGGAGATAGCATTCCAAATGACTCGGAAGCTGGCACATCTATTATTGATGATTATAGAGGTAACGCACCTGAAACTGGTTTTTTATATGTAAGACCAGTTAGCACTGATGATAGCATAATTGGTACGCTTAATGTAAGTTTTATAACTTATTCAGGTAGTGGTTGGTTTTCAGACATCATTAATGTCAAATTAATTAAACCACTTAGAGAGAGTTTCAATATTTTAACCATCACATTATATAATAAATTTATAACCAATGCCGTATTGATCAATATCTCGAGACTGATGATTACTTTATATATAGTATTCTATGCATTAATGTTTTTAGCAGGTGCAACTCAAATTAGTGTTTCAGATATTGTTGTTCGAGTAATTAAAATAAGCATTGTTGTTGCTTTATTTAGTGAAGGAAGTTGGACATTTTTTAATGGCTATTTATTCAATATATTCATAATGGGTATCGATAGTTTAATGACTCAAGTATCAGGAGTTACTAGTAGCGTAGATAATGTATTTGGCTTTATAGATCTAATTCTTGATAGATATACTAATCCAACATTATATGCTTTACTTTTTATACAATTTTTACAATTTTTCCATGGTTTTCCTGTCTTTGTTATCATAGTTTTTTACTCAATGTGGATATATTTTAGAGCTATCATGGAAGTAATCATCAGCTATTGTTTAGCATTTGTAGGTATGTCAGTGATGATTTCACTTGCACCTTTTTTTATTACTTTTATGTTGTTTGATCGAACAAAAGGTATGTTTGACAATTGGTTATCAATCTTATTTAGTTACATGATTCAACCAACTATTTTATTAGTTTTCTTTTTGTTAATTGATCAAATTATAGCCGATCAATTGATGCAAACTGTTATGCGTGCTTGTTGGGGTATATTAATTCCTTTAAATATTAATATTGATCTCAGTATGATTAACATTCCAATTAATTTTAGTTTTGGCCTACCATTTTTTCCTGGAATCCCATTTTTTATACCCGATATATTAGAATCAAAAAGTATAAATGACTTGTTTGCAGCAAATGGTACAATAATGTCAGTTGCATCATCAACATTTATATTATTTGCAATTAGTAAAATGGCAGGTGGATTAGTTGAATATGTTACATCAATCGTACAGTCATTAACTCATGCAAGTCTTGGTGGGCGGCCATCGGGCAATGGTGGCAGTGATGTTAACCCAATTAAGAATATCATGAGCGATATGGGCAAAATAATGTCTCCAATAAAAAAAGCTGCAGAAAAAGTAGGAACATTTGCCAAAGAAAAAGCCATTGATCAAAAAATAACTTATAGAAATAAAGTTGGCGGAAATAATGCTCCTGATTATAGTAAATTTAGCGGTGGCGGAAGCGGTGGAAGCGGT
>JAYUJO010000122.1:0-2185 GCA_043765215.1 Rickettsiales bacterium
AACTAGGTTTATTTAAGAAATAGAGCATTAAATAGCAAAATTATAAATATCAATATAAATATAAAAATTGCAGTTTGCTGATTATGAAAAACTCTAAATCTCTTATTTATTTGAGCTTCCAAACTTTGAATAGACCAATTTTCAATTGATTCAATATCACTTTTAACATTTTTATTATCAAAATAATTAAAATAATAGAAGAAAGCTTTTCCTGCTACTTCTATTAAATTCATAGATTTAATTTTTATACGTTTTGGTGTGAATTTAGATGATATTAACAAAGCTAATAAAATAATAGCTATTTGCTTTAAGGTAGCTAAAATTATGATGGGATTATTTCCTATTAACAGTGATTTATTAATTAGTAAAAATAGTAGTAATAGTATAATTATTATTACATTAGATGTTACAGTTATCTGTTTAATGGATTGTTGGTTATTTTTAATTAGAAATTGTTTCCATGGCAAGCTATAGGCGGTAATAAATGTAGATAATGAAATTAAGAGATAAAATTGATCGTTGAAATGACTAAATATAATTTTTTTTGCATAGTAACTTCCGCTACCAGGAATGCATAACATAAAAGCAATAGATATAATTAATCCAACGATAATAAATATGTTATTTGGCCTGTTTAAATCATCAATTTTTGAGCTTGAATTGGAAATATTCAGCAAACATATAGTAAGTAATAGTTTATAAATTATATGAAATCCAAGATAAATATATAATGCATATGTAATATTATAATAACCAACGCTAATGCCAATTAACATAAAACCCATAGCATTAATCGAGAGATATGATAAATATCGATTAATATTATTCTCATATATCATTTTATAACATGAGTAACAAATCATTACACTGCCTACAATTTTTAGATCCTCAAAACCAGAAAAGAATTTGATAATTAGGACTATTGATACTTTTGTTGTAAAAGATATTAAATATATAAATCCAGAAGGCGAGCTTTTTGAATAATAATAAATCATCCAACCTGAAAAGGGAACAGCTGCTATATTAATGATCATTCCAATTAACATTACACTTAAAGCAAAGGATGAGTAACCCTCATCGTAATATAAATTTGTTAAATTAGTAATTTCAATTGAGCCAGTTTTGTTAATCATATAGATAAAACCAAATAAGATCATATTTCCACTTAAAAAATGAGTGAGAAAATATTTTTTAGCGCTTGTAATGCTACCTGTTTTTCCCCCCATAAATATGATAATGCTTGAAAATATCATCATCAACTCTAAGCTCAAAAATATTGAAATATAATCATTTGCTAATATGCAAAATATACTTGCTGCGCCATAGGCTGTGCCGTAAATAACTTCTAGTTTTCTATTTTGACTAACGGCAATTATATTAGCGGCAAATAATACGTTACTAAAAGCGCTTCCAATTATTAAATTATCGTATGATAGTTTATATATTAGGGAAATATTAGCGATGTGAAGGTAAATTTTACCTTCAGAGTAATTTAATAAAAACAAACTAATTAATGGCGCTAATACAGAAATTATTCCAAAAATTTTATCATATTTATAAAATATACGTAATAATATTGCTGATAAAAATAAGATTATCGATGGGTGTAAGATTATATTTAAATATTCCATTAAATAAATACCAAAAACATATTTAAAAATTTATTTAAAAAAATAAAACTAATTATTCCAAGCGCGCATAATAATACGCTAATCATCATCATCAGTGGTAGCCTATGCTCAATATTTTCTAATTCAATATCATTTTTAACAGGCTTAGAATAGATATTTGCAATAATTCTTACTATATATATTGCTGAAAATAATGAGCTAATTAAGAGCGTTGCAGCAACTAAAAAATTTTCATTATCAAATGCTGCCATTAAAATATAGAATTTACTAATTGATCCAGCTAATGGAGGAATTCCTATTAATGATAATCCAGCAATGATAATTAATACACTATTAATAGGCATTGATTTTTTTATATTTATTAAATCACCAATATTATTAGTTTTTTTCAAACTATACATATTGCCAGCAACATAAAAAAAACAAATTTTAGTTAAGGAGTGAGTAACCATATGCATAATAGCTGCTATCATGCCTTTAGGAGTAAACAAAAATGCACTTAAAATACAGATATTCAGTTGATTAATGGTTGAATATGCCAATATTTTTTTGAT
>JAYUJO010000123.1:0-2174 GCA_043765215.1 Rickettsiales bacterium
TGAAACATACTCAAAAACTAAAGAAATATTTACTCAGGTGCAAACTGGTAAGATTTCTTTAATTCTTGAACAAACAGTTTTTACTGAAATAGTCATGGTGCTCTCATCATATTATAAGGCGCCAAAAGCTAAAATAGCTGAAGTGCTAACTAAATTATTAGCCTACAAAGGCATAACTTGCGAACATAAAGAAATATTATTACTCGCTCTAAATCTTTATAGTAATCATAACTTACATATATCAGATTGTCTGCTTGCTGCAAAGGTAAGTAAAAACGATGATGCTACCATCTTTTCCTTTAATCAAAATTTGCTGGAAATTAATCAGTAAAAATAACCTCTCTACTAAGTAAAAAGAAATTATAACATGGTAAACTTTACTGAACTATACGACGCTTTATCTATATTCTTTTCTACGCCTACTTCAACCTAAATTACTATAGCACTAGATTCAATTATAGGATTCTTTAAAAATAAGCTTATAAAACGTAGTATCAAAAAAACTTAACTTACAAAAAAATTTATATATTAAAATCAAATAGCGATTTTAAAAAACTATCCTTTTAATAAGATATTTGCTATGATATAGCTGAAACAACAACATTTTAATGCTATTTTTTGTATTTCTTATATGGCTAATTTTAGTTTTAATAATAACCCAAATTGTACGCTAATATTAAGTTTAGTGATTCCTTCATTCATTTCTATTACAATATTATTCATATTTGCTATTCTTTTTGGACCTAATACTAAATGTGATGTTTCACCTGATAAAGAAAGGTGTAATACTACTATTTTTGAAAAATTTAGTGAAGCTGAATCATATTTAAATGACCTGCTTAACACTAGAAAACAAATGGAATTTAGTATTCTTAGAGCTAATTCACGATTAGTCCAAACTTTAGGTAATAAATATAAAATTAGATTACCAATCAAAAATTTGGATATAAATCAATTACAAATTCATATTGATAAAGATATGTTTGTTGTTAACCATCCTGTAAAAAACAATAATTTTGATTATGTAGCTCAGATCGGTTATGACATGGATAAAAATTCAATAACAACTTCATATAAAGATGATATACTGACAATAAATATTCCTAGAATAGAAAATTAAAGTTACTGATTTTTATTTACTTCATTAACAGCATATAATAAATAATTCTAATATACGTGCTATACGTGCTCCTCAAGTTATTTAATGAAATTTATATTTAATTATATTATTTATAAAACTAGGCCAAACAGAGCTAGCACTTTTTAATATGAAATATGAAGTATGAAATATGAAGTATGAAGTATGAAGTATAAAGTATGAAATATGAAGTATGAAGTATGAAATATGAAGTATGAAGTATGAAGTATGAAATAACATTGATTAAATGTGGAGTAAGATTTATAATCAATTTAAATATTTATTGTATAGAATAATTAATTATGATCATAACTATAGGAAGTAATAAAGGTGGGACAGGAAAGACTACCACAGCTACAAATATTGCAGTAGCATTGGCACTCCAGAATAAAGATGTATGTTTAGTAGATGCTGATTTTCAAAGATCTTCTTCTAAGTGGCATCAAGATCGTTGCGAATCTGGAATCTTACCTAAAATAACACTAGTTGAAAAACACGATAACATCTCAAATACTCTTGAAGAACTAGATAAAAAATTTGATTTTATTATTGTAGATGTGGCGGGAAGAAATAGTAGAGAAATGATAACTAGCTTAAGTGTATCTCACTTATTAATAGCTCCGCATCAAGCAAGCCAATTAGATTTAGATACTATTGATGAGTTAAACACTCAAATAATAAGAATAAAAGATTTAAATCCCCATTTAACAGCTTATATTTTTCATACTATGGCTAATACAAACCCTATAGTAAAAAAAAATGAACGTGATGAATTTCAAGAATTTTTATTAGGTTACTCCTCTCTAAGATTATTAAACTCTTGCTGTTATTACAGAAAGATTTATAGAGATGTCATGCCCTTAGGTAAATCTGTTATAGAATCTAATAACATTTTAGCTACTAATGAGATTAATGAATTAATAAAGGAGGTGTTGTATAATGGCTATTAAAAAACGTATAATTAATAATATTACTGATAAATTAGCGATAGAAAATATAGCTAACGAGTTAGCAGATAGACCTTACGGCGAAATAA
>JAYUJO010000124.1:0-2166 GCA_043765215.1 Rickettsiales bacterium
TCTCAAAAGTCTTTTTGCCTTGAATAATTTCTTGGATATAATCTCTCTTATAACGCTTTTTATTAAAAATCTGAATATGGCTAGTTTGAGATTCTAAAGTAGATTCTAAAGGAGAGATTAATTGAGACATATATAATTACCTTTTAATTTTTTAAACTTTATACAATTTGCTAAATTATCATCAACAAGTAAGCAATTATCAAAACTATCTAATTTAAGTTTAGGAAGTACTAGATCAAATAATGAGGGGTTATTATCAGTTTTAAGTACATCGAATTGATGAGATGAAAAATACCCTTTAAAATAAACCTCTAAATCTGATTGGTAATAATTATAAATATAATCAAATAAATCTATATTATCAGTAATTATATATTTTTTAGAATTTGGAAATAATAAATTTAATGCTTGTAAAAATTTAAGATTAGGGGCATAAACTTTAATATCATCTTTAAAAGCTTGTATGATTTCAGCTGAGGAAATATCATACAAATTAGAATGTTTATCAATTTGACTTACTGTTATATTATTTCGCATCCATTCTTCATACCTACTAATATCACTAAAATACCATTTCATAAAAGCTTTCAATTTTTGATTCGTATTAACACTTTCCGACCAAAACCCCTTATCTGAGAGAACTCCATGCCAATCAATAAAGATGTAATTAGATTGTTTTGAAAGCGTATAATTTGTCATATATTTGAGCACAATTGTTAGAAGAGTGTATTGATTTACCAACGATTATATTTGCATTTGGAAAGTAGTCTCTAATTTTAGCGTAAGTAATTAAACTAATTTCACGATCAAACCAAACTTCTTGATTCTTAATATAATCTATTTTTTTAAGTTTCTCTAAAAAAGCTTCACATTTAACTATATCTGTTGGTAAAATTATTGAAATTCTTTTAACATTCTCAGAAATTTCTAACTCCAACCAATTCAGAAAATCTTTATGATATATTGACCAAATTATTAAATGATTTTGAAATTTGAAATCAGTTTCTACTCCTGGATAATACTGCAAATATACTCGCGAAACACTATTTCCGAGAGATAATTCAGATAACAAATTTTAGTAGCTTTGAGATGAAAAAAGATGTATAGAAACAGGTTTTTGATTTAGCTGCCTAAGTTTATTTCTTGTTATTTCTAAATTAGTTAGGAAATCTGGATAGAGAGTACCATCAGAATAATCTAAGTGATAATCGTATATCAAGTGTTTTTGATAATTTAATATTTCTTCAGAAATAGGATATGAAAGATCAGTAACGCTTAAAGAAATTTTATTTACTGATTGACTACTAGATATTTCTATAACCTGATTAAAATAATTTTCTCTAGTTTCCTTATTTCTAAAAAAAGATTGAATATCATACCCTACCAGATCTAAGTCTCTAGTACTTTGAATCATATCATAATCTACTCCTCCAGCGAGTAAAATTTTAGACAGTAAAATCTCTGGTATATTTTTTAATTCATTATTATTGTGTTTCTGCCCTGTTCCACCATTATAACTTGAATCAAAAATAATTCTCTCACAATACTTATTAAGTAAATTAATATAATTAAGATCATCAAGCTTTACTATACAACCAAATACTTTTAGACTTGGAAATTTTAGAGTTACTTCTTGTAAAAATTGCTCAGTCACTTTATAATGGAATTGTATTGTCATTGGATTATATTCAAAGATTAGTCTAGATAGTAAATCTAAATCAGTAATTTTAGTAACAATGACCAGTTTATTTTTATTTAATGAACTGATATAGTCGCATAATTCTTTAAATTTACCAACATTTTCTGATTCTAAAATATGCACACCAAGATAATTAATTTCATTTTCAAGGCACCATTTAGCAAATTCCAAATTCTCAATCTTACAGATTTTAAACTCTTTAGTCTTTTTTGATAAAAGCATATGACGTATTAAAATTAGTTGGATAGATAAATTTAGCTTGAGTTTTTTTAGCTATTAGAATTAAGTTTAAAAATAAATAATCAGCTCCATATGCAAAATATTCCTCAGCTGGATAAAATTTTCTTCTAGAATCTGGGGGATATTTACAAACTTCTGCCAATAATTTCTCTAACCCATCAATTGTAACATAAAAATCATGAGCTAAAAACTTTTTATCATAAACTAAGCCCAGATCAATAATCTCG
>JAYUJO010000125.1:0-5717 GCA_043765215.1 Rickettsiales bacterium
CCCATTTCTTAACACGCACACCAATTGCAGCAATTTTTGCTGGCCCATTTTTACTATCAATCCATATGCCAACTAATCCATTTATAATATATGCTTTAACACCAAGCTCCATTAAAACATTGATGATCCAGCTCTCTAGATTTCTGACATATAATTTAATATCTTTAGTTCTTTTAATGTTTGCTAGGTTAAGCAAAGGATAAATAACTCTTTGACCTGGTCCATGATAGGTAAATTTTCCACCTCTTTGAGTGTAAATTATAGGAATATCAGTTGCATTAATGATATCAGTTTCAGATGCTGTAGAGCCAGCAGTGTAAACTTGATTATGCTCTAGTAAAAATATAGTTTCATTCATAGAACCTTGAATAATATTATCTACATATTGATTCATCATCTCTAATGTTACATTATAATCGCTATATGAGGGCAGGGTGATGAAATTAGGATGGCCTTGAACTAACATTAACATTTATTTGCGGCCGAAAAGTTTCTCAATATCCTTTAATTTAAGTTCTACATAAGTTTGACGACCATGATTACACTGGCCAGAAAAAGGCGTGTTTTCCATTTGGCGCAGCAACTCATTCATCTCTGCAATGTTTAACCGTCTGCCAGCTCTAATTGCGTAATGACAGGCATAAGTCTCTGTAACATGCTCGATAATTTCATCTAGAGCAATATTTCCCCCCATATCTGACAAATAATCGGCTAAATCATGAGCAAGTTTGCTTGGATTTATGTCACCAATTAAACTAGGTAGTTCAGAAATAATAATGGATCTATCACCAAATCTTTCAATAGTCATGCCTAATTTTGCCAATATATTACGATTTTCAAAAAGTAAATCTGCCCTATGAGAGTCTGGTAATTCAATAATTTCAGGAATTAATAAACGTTGTTTAATTAAGCCATTTGCCGCAATTTTATTTTTAATATTTTCGTAACCAATGCGTTCATGAGCTGCATGTTGATCAGTAATAATGATACTATCTTTAGTTTGCGAAACTATATATGTTCCATGCACCTGCGTGGTAGCAGCTCCGAGTGGAAAATTAATACGTTCATTATTTTCCTCTGCGCGCTCTAATATGTTTCGACTTTGAGGAGAGGTTTCTATTAATTCAAGAGCAGTTTGGCTTAAAGTATAATCAATTCTAGGAGTTGGTGGCTCATTATAGTGATTAGGAGATATGCTAGATCTATTTTTTGAATAATTATTAAGATCTGATTTGGGCATGCTGAAATTAGTATTATGCGTCTTCTCTGCAAAATTCTGACTATAATTATTAGATGAAATGCTAGGTGTTTGCATATATTTCATAGCTGCTTGGGAGGCAACATTTGAAACTCGATTGCTACTATTATTAAGAGCATCTCTAATTGCATTAATGACTAAGCTTCTTATTAAATTTGGATCATGAAAACGAACTTCGCTTTTAGCTGGGTGAACATTGACATCGACAAAATGTGGGTTAACTGAAATGAATAAAACTGAGACTGGATGCCTATTTCGAGCAAGATAATCTTGATAAGCAACTCTAAGAGCGATATTTAGAATTTTATCTTTTACAGGCCTGTTATTAATAAATAAAAATTGATCATCAGCTCCTGCTCGATTATAAGTTGGTATTGAAGAATAACCTAAAATAGTAATATCATTTCTTTCTAGAAAAACGTCGGCTGCATTTTCAATAAATTCATTACCCAGTAAATCAATAACTCTTTTTTTTAAATTACAATCAACATTATCATCTGCTGTAACATTAATTAATTCTTTGCCATTATGAGTCAAATTAAATGAAATATGCGGATGAGCAAGAGCGATTTTTTTGATGGCTAATATGCAAGCGCTAAGCTCTGTTTTATCACTGCGCAAAAATTTAAGACGAGCCGGCGTTGCAAAAAATAAATCGCGAACTTCAATATTTGTGCCTTCTTTAATGTTTGCTTCAATAGTAGGCTCAATTATTCCGCCAATAATTGATAAAGTATGAGCTATATCAGCATTTTTTTGTCTAGATGCTATTTTAAATTTGCTAATTGCACCAATAGATGGTAGCGCTTCTCCTCTAAAGCCAAAACTATTAATATTAAGTAGATCATCTTCATCTAATTTAGATGTTGCATGCCGTTGAATTGCAAGTTCCAATTCGTCTTTACTCATTCCACGCCCATTATCTTTAATGGATATCAAATTTTTACCAGCTTCATCTAGAATTATTTCAACTTTAGTAGAGCCCGCATCAATAGAGTTTTCAACCAATTCTTTAACCACAGAAGATGGTCTTTCAATAACTTCACCAGCTGATATTTTGTTAATAGTGCTGTTTGATAAAATTTTGATTATCATTTAATCCTTAAATTCTCTTTTATTTAAAAAATATATACTTAAGAATATCATCAATAGAGTAATAATGAAATAACCAATTGGTAGCCAAGAAATTTTAGTTTCATGATATAAATAAGTAGATATAAAAGCAGTTGGGGCAGAAATTAATATAGAGCCAATAGCATGACTTAATGAAAAAAATCGATATCTTATAACTATGGGAATAGATCTTTTATATATTAATGCTGCGGGCATGGTGATAAAAGGTAAACTACAAGCAACACAAATATATATAAATACACTAAAATTATGTACATCAGTAATGTAGCATAAGGATATAGCTAAAATTAAAACTATTTTTATTGCTGCTTTAAAAACATTATATGCACCCAGAAGATCAGTTAAATATCCGCTAATTATACAAAATATTAAATAACAGATAATGGCAACTGAAGTATATTGCTGCATGACTGATCGATCAAGAATCTTAAGTATTTCAAAATTATAGGTGCCAAAGAAAATAATAATAAATTGATACGTACTGCCAATACTTCCTGCCAAAATTAAGCATAAAATAAATAATTTATAATCTTTTTGGATTATCTGTGTTATAGACATTTTTTGGAATTGATCAAAATTTTCTTTTTTATTAATTTTATTATTATCAGAAAAATTATTAATTTTCATAATATATAACATAATTAAACCAAGCCCGCCTCCAATCAAAAAAGCAAAGCGCCAACTGTAACTAGGCATCGTGTTTAATGTAAAAAACCAAGCAGATAAAGATGCAATTAAAGTTCCCGCTTGCATAAATGAAGTAGTAATACCTATACTTAAACCCCTTTTTGAAGCTGCAATATTTTCATATAAATATAGGCGCACTCCATCAGAGCCTGATGAAACTAATGTGCAAATAACCATTCGGCAAATTAATAAAATAATGGCAGAAAAAATACCAATAATTTCATAAGATGGAATAAGTCCTAATATAATTGATGCAATTGCAGTTCCTGCCAAACTAATTTTAAAACTAACAGACCGGCCGAGTGAATCACCAATTTTACCAAAAATAATGGCGCCAATAGGCTTTGCCATCATAGCTAAGCTCATAATGAAATAAGTATGCAGAATTTGAATAGCCGCTTCGTTTGATGAGAAAAAGTGCTTAGCAATATTCGCTGCTAAAAAGCCGAATAAATGATAATCGTAATATTGAATCAATACGGTTAGTGCCGAGATAATAAAGCTTTTTTTAGTCAAGAATTTTTGCCTATTATTTTTTATTTATCCAGAGTAAATGTTTTACTACAATAAGGGCAAGTTGTTTCTCCTAATGTTTTATCTATTTCTAAATAAACAATAGGGTGGCCGTAAGGATATTCTTTTCCCTGACAAGACACAGAAGTTGAATTTGTTTTTATGTTTTCAGCTGATTGCATTCTTTTATATTAATTTAATTATTGATGATGAGATATGATTAATAAAACAAGTATTAGCTTAATTATAAAACATTTAATTATCAAATACTATTAAATTTATTGTAAATTATAAAGGAAATCTCATCATGAATAATAAAGTTGTTGTAATTACAGGATCTACTAGTGGAATTGGCTTAGGTATCGCCAAAAAATTCGCAAGTCATGGAGCAAAATTGGTTATTAATGGTTTAGCTAATGAAGAACAGGCTGTCGAAATTATTAAAGAACTACAAAATTTAGGTGCAGAACAAGTTATTTATGAAAATGCTGATTTATCTAATCCTGATGAAATAAATAATATGTTTAAAAACATTCAGGAGACATATAACACTATTGATGTTTTGATTAATAATGCAGGAATTCAATTTGTGGCACCTATTGAAGAATTTCCACCTGAAAAATGGGAAGCAATTATGTGCATAAACTTAATTGCCTCTTTTTATACAATTAGAAACGTAATCCCATTAATGAAAAAAAATAATTGGGGTAGAATTATTAATATTGCCTCTGCTCATGCATTGGTTGCATCCCCATTTAAATCAGCTTATGTAGCAGCTAAACATGGAGTGTTGGGCTTAACAAAAACTGTTGCATTAGAAGTAGCTAGGCATAATATTACTGCAAATGCAATTTGTCCTGGTTATGTTAAAACTCCTTTAGTAATGGGTCAAATTAAAGATACTGCAAGAGCAAGAGGAATGAGTGAAGAAGAAGTTATTGAAAAAGTTATTTTGGGATCACAAGCCACCAAAAAATTTGTAGAAATAGAAGAATTAGCAGGGCTTGCTTATTTCTTATGTAGCAACGAGGCAGCTTCAATTACAGGAACAGCCTTACCGATGGATGGTGGTTGGACAACTCAATAATAAATTTTAATTTTGAAATATATACTTGACCAAATATAGTAATTATATTATTGAATAGGGCGTTGTTAGCTTTAATTTAAATTATTATAAACTATGATAAGAGGTTATTTTCAAAATAAACTTTTTCCACAAAAAGTTAGTTTTTTAAATTCTGAAAAATATAAATCATCACAAATGGATTTAAATTATTCGTTATTAAGAGCAGTTGAACAATCAAATTATGATTTAATTTTAAATTTGTTAAGGCAAGGTGCTGATATTAATTTAAAATTTAAATATGAAAATACTAGCTATTTTACTTTACTATCAAAAGCTCTAAATATAGGAGATTTGAGCTTAATTCAAATATTACTTGATAATAATATTGATATAGATGAGCCTTATGGCAAACAAAATAATACTGCATTAATTCAGGCAGTATTTAATAATAATTATGAATTAGCTAAAATATTATTGGCTTATGGCGCAAATCCTAACTTTAGTAATAGCATTGGTGGAAGCGCTTTAACGTGTGCAGCGGGCAAAAATTTGAAGATGCTGGAATTACTAATTGAATATAAGGGAGACGTTAATGTTTCAAATATAGATGTCATATATGATACGCCCTTAACTTTTGCTATTAAGCAATTAAATGACCAAGATGCTTTATCTATAGTGAAAAAATTGATTGAACATGGCGCTGATATTGAAGGTGTAAATAAAAGCGGCCAAACAGCATTAATGACTGCAATTGATTATGAGAATATACCAGTAATAATTGAATTGATAAAGTGTGGGGCGTTTGTAAGCGAATATAAAAGTGTTGAAGATAAGATTAATAAAATAATTGATGATGAAGTAACTAAATTAAAAGTTTCCGAAGATTTTGATTTATTAATGAGAGAAATAGAATTATATGTTTTTAATAAAGACGATGTTGAAACTTCTGGATATTTAGAAGAAATTGATGAATAGTTTAAAAAACTCATAATTTAAAATGAGTCTTTCCCATAAAGTGATACTGTATTGACAGTCAAGTAAAAAATTAAATTAAATCAT